>JBOHFU010000060.1:0-12031 GCA_050699675.1 Pseudonocardiaceae bacterium | reverse complement strand
GGTATCAACCACGCCTTCCTCACCGGCTTCCTCGATACTCTGCAGGCGCCCACCCTCACCGCCGTACTGGCCCCCCGCGCCGGCGAGTGCTGCGTCGAACTCACCGCCGGCTAACCGGCCACACGCCGGCCACCGCAAGGGCCCCTGACTCCAACCCTCGGCCTCCGCATCGGCACTGAGTGTTCAAGGCAGAGCCTGCAACGCAAAGTCGCCGTCGACACGGCGTCGGCGCTACGAGAACTCGCCCGACCGGCGAGGATTCTCCCCGATGGTTCCTTTACGACCGCGTCCATGCAGCGGTCAAGGCCCGCACGAGAGGATATCCGCCTACCACCCTCGGCGACCTGCTGGCCCGGGTGTTTCACGACTGGGACAACATCCACGGCTTCACCCTCGAGGGCGGTAGAATCCTTTTTGGTGGTCGCCACCTCGAGGAGGGCATCGGCACACAGCTCGCCATCACCGCTGCCCGCGCAGGTGTCGACGAATCGAGGTCGCCTACCGGCTTGGAACGTCCGGCAACCGCCTCCACCCTCTAGAAGTCGAATATCACCCCGCCGGTCGCGCGGACAGCGACGCACCTGTTGGAAAATTCCTGCTTGTAGTGCCGTGGTTCACCGTTCCAGGTGCCTGAGGCGGCCACGATCACCGGGTTGAACTCCAGGGTGCACGGCCCTGGGTCTTCTGGGATGCCCTCAATCTGACCATTGACCCGGCTTAACTGCTCACAGGCGGTGACCGGGTTAGGGTGGGAGCCGCCATCCGGCGGGCAGGTCAGTGACGCATTGGCGATGGGCTCGCCGCTGGTCGCTGATGTGATGGACAGTGCGAAAGAAGCCTGCGGTCCCGCAGGGTAGCTGGAAATGTCAATCTTCTCAGACCGGCTGGCGCCGATGACTTCAATGCCGTGGGTGCCGATGGTGCCATCAAGGTCGAGACGCACGACATAGGGAACAACAGCTGGCAGGCCCAACCCGGGCACACATCCAACCACTTCAATACCCCAGTACTCAGGCTGCCTGATGTACACCAGCGGGGAGAGGGAGACTTGCATGTTCAAGGGCTTCTGCCCGCTGACGACCAACACGTGTTGCGGAGGCAAGGACTCTAACGTGACCACCTGTGCAGAGTCGAAATCGATCACCCGGCACGACTGGGGGTTAGGCAACGCCTGAAAAGCGCGGACCTGCTCTTCATTCATGACGATCTCCATTCATTCAGCAATAGCTTATCCTCGCCCACGCTGGTCTTCCTGGGGCGCCTCGTCAGGGAAGGAGGAACTCCGCGACACCCTGGAGCTGATGCGACCGGTAGGTCTGCAGCACCCCGGTCGGGCCCGGGGGCGGTACGAATGCGCCCGAGCGATCGATCGTCTCGATCCCTAGGGTGTCGAAGGAGACATTGTCACCGATGCGCAGCCTGATCCTCGGCACCAGGAGCGTAAAGATACGGATGAAGGCATCGGGTACGTTCTCCAGCGTGACCGTTACCATCTCGCCCTGAGGGGTGTCCTTCCGAGCAATGTCGTCGTCCCCGCTGAAACTGAGGTCGAGTTCTCCGTCCTGGTAGGAGAACAGCGGCTCCCCTGTGATGCTGGTCCTGGAGTAGCGGATCACGATGGGCCCCGTGACGTTGAATACGTTCGCTTCTTCGACCTGCGTGGAAGCGGTCGCCTCTCCTGATTCTTGTGACATGCGAGTCTTCCTATCGCGAAAGGCTGGACGGCTCATTCTGATATTCGATTGTCGTCCCTGGGAAGATCGGGGACAGAGCATCTCGAGGTACTCTCCTGTCCTCCGGGCCAGGTCGGCAATCACAGGAAGGAGGACGACCAACGCTCGGTAAGTACATCACACTCTACCCCGATCGGGTGAACTTGCGCGGCGAGGGAGACCTGGCGGCGGTAGCCAAGGCGTCAAGATGGGCAGGCGCGAAGAGGGCATACCCCGCCGACAACCGAGCCGTGACCCGCGGTCGCCGAGCTCGTCGGCCGCGTAGTGTGCCCGACCCTAGGATTGGGCCTACCCTTCGTTCCGTCGAGATCGAAGCTTGCTGATCCGGGGAGAGAACCGCGGTGACTCCGCAGTCCGAAGCGGTCCTGCGGACCGTCCTCGAGCTGCGGATTCACGGCGTCAACAACACCTCGCCGCAATCGATGCTGGATGTCCCGGAGTGCGTCGTTGAACAGGTCGACGGCGACAAGCTGAGCAGCTTCTGGCGGACCAAGCCGCATCTGCTCGCTGAGATCGGCAAGGGCCAACCTGGCTACACACCGCCCCACGTGCTTCGCGAGGCTTATTCGTGGGGCGGCATGGCGCGCAATAGTCCCGGCGCCACCGGCGGCGGCGTGGCAACCACGGTCTGGAAGGTCGCCGCCCGGATCAGCTGGGCACTGTTGCTGCCCTTCGGCCTTGCCAATGTGGCGTACTGGACTCGCCGCTTGGGAGGTAAGGGTGCGGCGAGCGCGCGGCTGTTCGGGCTCGGCCTGACAGCGCTGATCATCGTCACGACCTGCGAGGTCGCGCTGGATCTGATCGCGGCTCAGTGCTACGCGCACGGCACAAAGGTGTGCACGAGGCTGCCGGACTGGTTGGGTTGGTTCGGCCTGGAGAACCCAAACGTTGCTACCCGGATCGGCTACGCCTCGGTGTTGCCGGTCGCGTTGTTGCTCGTGCTGTGGCAGGTGTCGCGGCGGTCCGGCGTCCGCTACGAGCAGAAGATGGTTGAGCACAGCGCTGCGGAGGCCCAGCCAGACGAGCGCAGCGACCGGATGCTTGCCTCGCCAACCATGTGGCGCGGCGCGAAAATGCTGCGTGGGTTGGTCCGGCTGCATCTGGCTGTCGGGTTCGCAGTTGTGGTGCTGGCCTCGTCGTGGGCTGCGGTGTTCGGGACGGGAGAGGGGACTCGATGTCGCCGACCGGAGGACTTGGTGACCAGGGCCTGCTGGGCACAGGTCAGCAACTCACCTGGCAATGACGAGTGGATCTTTGGACTGATCACGGTCGGGGCCCTGCTTGTGGTTCTTACCGCCGCCACGATCCTCTGGCGGCGCACCGACGACCGCCCCGATTTCGCGACCTCCAACGAAGACAAGCCGGGTCCGAACCGACTGACCTGGATCGTCGTCGTAGCCGCTCTGTTGCTGCTCGCCGCGCACTGGTGGGCACTATTCGGGCGGCAGCCGATGATCGCGCAGTCGGCGCCGGCCGCCGATGGCGCCACGACGGCGGTGCAGCCGCTGCCACTGCCGGGGATCAACGCCGCACCGACGATCGTCGTGGCGATTCTGCTAGGGCTGGCACTGTCCGGTCTGACCTGGCGTACCAGGGCCTCGAGGTGGTTCGTCCTGCCGCTCGGCGCAGCTGTGACGTTGGGGCTCCTCGCCACGGCGCGGTGGCAGCTGTGGGTCGTAGTGGCGGTGCTTGCCGCCGTTGCGCTTGTGGGATTGGCGGCACTCCAGCGCGACGCCGATCGACGGTTCACCGCGTGGGCAGGTATGGCCCCAGGCGTCGTCCTGGGTATCGCGCTGCTCATGGCGATGACCTTGTCAACCATAGTGGTCGTGGCTGCCGGCGATTGGCTTAACGGCAAGAACCGGCCGGCTGATCTGGCGTCCTGCGTTGGTGGCTTGAGCGGGACCGACCCACACCTGTGTGTTCCCCCGGCCTACGTATGGTTCGGGGCCGTCTGGGTGGTGGCAATCGTGGTCCTGTTCATCGTGGCGGTTCTGCTGATCGTTGTTTGGCTCCTATACCGACTCCGCGGAGTGCAGCTGCCAGGGGCCTTCGGCGGCCAGGCCGAGGCCGACATGCCCGAACGGATCCGGCGGCACGTGTGGCGCGCCCGGCACCACGCGGCGTTGGCGCACCGGGCGGAGAAGGTCGCCGCCGTCCTGGGTGTGTTCGGGCTGGCCGCAACTTTCGTCGCCGTCTTCGGCTCGGCTTCCCGTCCAGGTCCACTGCAATCGATTGGCTGGCTGCAAGCGGGGAGCGACAAGCTAGCCTCCGCGGGGCTCGGGTCCACCGCTTTAACCGGCCTGGCCGTCGTCTTTGCCTTCGCGGGCGGCCGCCTGCTCGGTGGGAGCCGACCGCTCGGGTTGGTCTGGGACCTGATCTGCTTTCTGCCACGCGCTGCTCACCCCTTCGGGCCGCCGTGCTACGCGGAGCGGGCGGTACCCGAGATCCTGGACCGCTGCCACGACTGGCTGTGCGACCCTGACCATGGAGGCGCTCGGACGAACCGCATTGTTGTGCTGTCGGCGCACAGCCTCGGTGGAGTGTTGGCTGTGGCAACGTTGTTCCTCATGCCTCGGCAACACTTGCCTGCGATGCGGCTGATCACCTACGGAACCCAGCTTCGTGCCTATTTCGGGCGGATCTTCCCCGAGCTGTTGGGGTCGGCAGTGCTCGGAACACCTACGTGCACCGCAGCCCGTCTGGCCGGCGTCGACCCCTGGCATAACAACAATGCGGCGGCTACGGCCGACCGGGAAGCCGCAGCCGAGGAAGAACAGCCAGGCGACACTGTTCGGTCGTTGCTGACGACTGATGAGTTCATCCGGTGGCGCAACCTGTGGCGACGGACCGACTACCTCGGCTTTCCGGTCTACGGCTACATCCAGCGGGACAATCCCATCGACCAGGACGCGCAAGAGTTCATCGCCGACACGGTACTGACACATGGCGGTTACCCAGCCACGTCCGCATATCAACAAGCCCTCGCCCAGATGATCGGCCGAGTCTCACCGGGCGATTGAGCGGGTCGGCCGCTTCGTGGAGATCAGCCTCCGACGCCGGGGAGCCCAGGCGGTATCAGAGGCGGCGTTGGCGTCACCTCGCTCGGCGCCGGCCTGTCGGAGGTCTTGGTTGGGCTCTGCTCAACACCGGCATCACCGTCCGGGGTGGTGGTACTGGTGTCGGGGGCGGTAGGGGTCTCGGTCGGAGTCTCAGTGGGGGTCTGAGTGGGAGTCTCGGACACCGGCCCTGGGGGGCCGTGCGGCGCAGGTGGGGCTGTGGGGTTCTGCCGGCCAGGCTGGTCGGTGACTACCCGCCCGATGGTGGTCCCCTCGCCGTTACCACCGACGGTTTCGCCGCTGGCCCACTCGAAGCCGGTGATGACCATCATGGCCAGCACGAAGCCGCCGAGTGCTCCCATGGTCACCGCCCCCCAGCGCAGCGTCATGAGCCGCTGCGAGAGGTCCCGGGGCTGCGGTTCACGGGTGCTATCGGTGAGCTGCTCGTCGCCGAGCGGGGTGTTCACCGCCGCGGAGCGGGAGCGCTCGGTGCTGGATTCCTCCCGGGAGGGCGGCCACGGCCGAGTGCGCTGGGCAAGCGAGCGGACCCTCTCCCGGCTGCGCTCCAGTGATGCCTGGTATAAGGCGGTGCCTACGGTGGTGATCACGCTGGCCCCGGCGGCCCCGATGAGGGTGCTGGTAGCGCCGAGCACGGAGCCGAGCACGGCGGCGGTCACTGCAGCGAGGGCGGCTGCCGCGATGTAGGTCAAGTTCAAGTTGATTTTGCGGGTAGTGTCGTCTGGGCTACTAGGCGAGCGCGGCGCAGTCATGATCTCCGGTAGGTCGGGTGTACTCGTCAGTGGCCAATGCCCGGGACGTTGATTCTGATGCCAGCTACGTTAACCACGGGACCCGAGCACGCCCAATCGGGGTAGGTGCCAGAGCTCGGGTCATCCGCTGATCAAGGAGCCGTGCGGCGTGGGTGGCTACGCACGCCAGGAGATCAGCGGTCGAACTTGGTCGTGAGGACGATCGACGACGTGGTGCGCTCGACACCGGGGATACCGCCGATGCGATCGAGCACGCTGTCGATCTCCGCCGTGCTCTCGGCGGCCACCACCGCGATCAGGTCGAACGGCCCGCTCACCGTGTGCAGCGTGCGGACACCGGTGATCCGGCGCAGCGTCTGCTGCACGTGGTCGCTCCGCTTGGGGTCGATGGTGATGGCGACGTGGGCGGTGACCCGCCGCCCGGTCGCCGCCGGGCCGAACCGGACGGTGTAACCGGCGATCACGCCGCCGCGTTCGAGGCGGGCGATGCGCTCCTGCAGCGTCGAGCGGGCCACGTGCAGCCGTCTCGCCAGCACCGTGACCGACTGGCGGGCGTCGTCGACGAGCAGGGCGAGGATCCGCTGGTCGAGGTCGTCCATGAACGCATTCTCGCCGATCTGACGCCAGAGGCCGGCATTCTGCCGGATCAGGGACCGACATCGGGCGACGGGCCGCGCCAATTCGGCGGTGACCGGTCGTACGTTCACTTTGTGTCGACCCCCAGCCGCGGCAGCACCGGACCGGCGGTCTCCGTCGGCCGCACCCGGGCGCTCGTCGTCGGCGCCGGCAAAATCGGCACCGCCATCGCCAGCCTGCTGGCCTCGGCGCCCGACTACGACGTGACCGTGCTCGACCGTTCCGACCAGGCGCTGCGGACGACCGATGGTCTGGGAGTGCGCACCGTGCAGGGCCACACTTCCGACGCCGCCCTGCTGCGCCGGCTGGCCGGCAGCAACGACATGGTGCTCAGCGCCGCCCCCTTCCACCTGACTACCAGCATCGCTCGCGCCGCGCGGGAAGCCGGCGCCCACTACTTCGATCTCACCGAAGATCGGGCCTCGGCCCGGGCGGTCGCCGCAATGGCCACGGACGCGCCGACGGTGCTCATGCCGCTGGGGGTACTTATGCCACAGTGCGGCCTCGCGCCAGGGTTCGTGTCGGTGGCCGCGGCCGCGCTGGCCAGTTCATTCGACGAGTTGCGTTCGGTGTCCATGCGGGTCGGTGCCCTGCCCCAATTCCCGACCAACGCTCTCAAGTACAACCTGACCTGGTCGACCGACGGGCTCATCAACGAGTACTGCAACCCCTGCGAGGCCATCGTCGACGGTGAGCTCCGCGAGGTGCCGCCGCTGGAAGAGCTGGAGGCGTTCTCCCTGGACGGTGTGACCTACGAGGCGTTCAACACCTCCGGGGGGCTGGGCACGTTGGGCGAGAGCCTGCTGGGTCGGGTCGAGACCCTCAACTACAAGACCGTGCGCTACCCCGGTCACTGCGAGATCGTGAAGCTGCTGGTGCGAGACCTTCGCCTGGCTCGCCGGCGGGACGTACTCAAGGACGTTCTGGAGACCGCCATCCCGGTGACCGATCAGGACGTGGTGCTGGTCTTCGTGAGTGTGTCGGGTACCCGGGACGGGGTGCTCACCCAGGAGACCTTCGCGCGCAAGGTTTACCCCGCGGACGTGGGCGGTGGGAGACGTCTGTCGGCCATCCAGCTCACCACCGCGGCGGGCATCTGCGCGATGGCCGACCTGGTCCGGGCGGAGAAGCTTCCGACGTCCGGGTTCGTCCGGCCGCAGGAGTGCGCGTTGGAGGAGTTCCTGGCAAACCGGTTCGGCTCGCTCTACCTGCGAGCCAAGGAGGTGGCCCAGACATGAGTACAGACATGAGCCCCCAGGACATCCTCAGTGCGGTCGGGCTCGACCCAGCCGATCTGTCCGGCGGCGACCTGATAGCCCGCAGCCCCATCGACGGCGCGGTGATCGGCCGGCTGGTGCCCACCTCTCCGCAGGCGCTCGACGCCACGCTGGACCGGGCGGCCAGCACGTTCGCCCGTTGGCGCTCGGTGCCGGCACCCAAGCGGGGCGAGCTGGTCCGCCTGTTCGGCGAGCAGCTGCGGGCCCACCAGGATGCTCTGGCCGCGGTGGTCACGCTGGAAACCGGCAAGATCCTGGCCGAGGCCCGGGGCGAGGTGCAGGAGATGATCGACGTCTGCGACTTCGCTGTCGGCCTGTCCCGCCAGCTCTACGGCAAGACCATCGCCTCGGAGCGGCCGGGGCACCGCATGATGGAGACCTGGCACCCGCTCGGCGTGGTGGGCGTCATCTCGGCGTTCAACTTCCCGGTGGCGGTGTGGTCCTGGAACACCGCGGTGGCACTGGTCTGCGGCGATCCGGTGGTGTGGAAGCCGTCAGAGAAGGCGCCGTTGACGGCGTTGGCCTGCCAGTCGATCTTCGAGCGCGCCCTGCGAGCCTACCGCGACGAAGACTGGAGCGGGTTGTCCGCTGTGCTACTCGGCGGGCGGGACACCGGCCAGGCATTGATCTCCGACTCCCGGGTGGCCCTGGTCTCGGCGACCGGGTCGGTGCCCATGGGCCGGGCAGTCGGGCCGGTCGTGGCCGAGCGGTTCGGGCGCCTGTTGCTCGAGCTGGGCGGCAACAACGCCATGATCGTCGCTCCGTCGGCCGATCTCGGCCTCGCGATCCGGGCCATCCTGTTCGCCGCGGTCGGCACGGCGGGCCAGCGCTGCACCACCTTGCGCCGGCTGATCGTCCACGAGTCGATCGCCGACGATCTCCTCGCCTCACTGGCACGGCTCTACGACACCCTGCCCATCGGCGACCCGTTCGATCCCGCCACCCTGGTCGGCCCCCTGATCGACACGGCGGCGCTGGACGGGATGGGCAAGGCCCTGGCGACCGCCCGGGCCGACGGCGGCATCGTGCACGGCGGGGGGCGGGTGCTGGCCGACGAGTACCCGCAGGCCTGCTACGCCCGACCAGCCCTGGTGGAGATGCCGGCCCAGACCGAGATCGTGCGGCGCGAGACATTCGCCCCCATCCTCTACGTGTTGCGCTACGACGAGCTCGACCAGGCCATCGCTGTCCACAACGACGTCACCCAGGGACTGTCGTCGGGCATCTTCACCAACGACCTGCGGGAAGCCGAGCAGTTCCTGGCCGCCGCGGGGTCGGACTGCGGCATCGCCAACGTGAACATCGGGCCCTCCGGTGCCGAGGTCGGTGGGGCCTTCGGCGGCGAGAAAGAGACCGGTGGTGGTCGGGAGTCGGGGTCGGACTCCTGGCGTTCGTACATGCGGCGATCGACGGCCACGATCAACTTCTCGACCGAGCTGCCGCTGGCGCAAGGCATCGAGTTCGGCCCGCGGGACCCAGCATGAACGAACTACTCACCAGGCTCGTCGGTGCGCAACGGTGCCAGGGGCTGCTGGCCCAGGTCGCCGTCCCGCCGCAGCTGGCCGGTAACGACCAAGGCCAGTGCGCTCGGGCCGCGGTGGCGATGGCGTTGGGCCTGGTGCTGTTCGAGGACCTGCTGGCTCGCGTCCCCAGCGGGGCGCGCTACGTGGCCAGCCAGCGGGAGCGGGGCCGCCAGGTCGTGTTCGACCACGGTGCCGTCCGGACGGTCGACTGGCGCGAGACCGGTCAGCTGCCACCGGGTGCCGAGCTGTTCCGCCTGCTGCTGGTTCCGCTTGGTTACCAGGAGGTGGGCCGGTACCCACTGGACCGCATCCACATGACCGGGCGGGTGTTCACCCATACCGACCTCCCCGAGCAGGTGCCGCAGTACTTCGTGTCCGAACTGCACGTCGACCGCCTGGACCCCGACGCCCAGCAGGCCGTAACCCGAACGGTCGGCGACTCGGTGGATCCCCTTGATGGCGAGGCTCTGGCGCTGCTCGACGACCTGGCTGGCCGGGGTTGGGTGACGCTGGACGACGCGGCGCGTCTGGTCCCGATGCTGGCATCGTGCTTCGGGCGCCACCATCCCGACCCGCTGCTCGACGACTACCACACCCTGCTCCGTCACTCAGCCGAGATGGCCTGGATCGCGACCGAGGGCAACGCCTTCAACCACGCCACCGACCGGGTCCCCGACGTCGAGCGGCTTACCGAGGCGCTGCGCCGGCCCCTGAAGAACCACGACTGGCCCCTGAAGGGCGCAGTCGAGCGGTCCCGCAGCGGGCGGGTCCGCCAGACGGCGCTGCGGGCCGACCCGGTCGTGCGCCGGTTCCGGGATGCCGCCGGGGCCAGCATCGCGAAGGAGGTCCCCGGGTCGTTCTTCGAGTTCATCAGCCGCGACGTCCGGCCCGACGGCGGGCTCGACCTCACCTTCGATGCCGGCAACGCCCAAGGCATCTTCCGCATGACCGCCCACCGCCCGGACGGCAGCTTGTGACGTCGACAAGGCTACGCGGTCCGGCGCTGCGCTATGGCGGTGTTGTCGTGCTGTGCGGTCGGCCGCAGATCCGGCGGTAGGCCGTCGGCGTCGGTCCCGATCGCTGGATCGACCCGTTTCGATGAACGCGCCCACAGCAGCCCCACTGCGGGAGCACCGGGCACAGTACCCCTGGTGGGCCTGGGCAGCCGGTCGAGCGCTATCACCAGGATCAGGCCGAGCAGCACCAGGCCGTGTAAGAGGAACCGTTCGGGATCGACCCGCCCAGCCACCACATCCAGCACCACCAGCGCTGCGAGCACCGCCACGAACGTCCCGAGCGTGGGCACCATCCCCGACGTCCGCGACGAGCGCCAGGCGATCCAGAGGAAACCGACCCCCAGCGCCAGGTTCCAGGCGGCGCTCTCGTGCGCGAAATGCGCGATCGACGCGCCTTCCAGCATGACCACCTGGGAGCCGTGTCCAGCGGACTGGGCCGTGAGTACACCAACGAAGGCGACTTCAAGCTGAGCCAGGCCGACCAGGCAGAGCAGTACCCGCAGGGCGGTAGCCAGCCGGGGGCGGCGTGATCGGGGGGCGGCCGCGAGGACCGCCTCAACAACGTCGGGTTCCGGGGTGGCCAGGGCGGTCCGGGCAAGCCGAGTGACACGCGCCGCCTCGTCGGCGAACCGGCGGCACGCCGCACAGGTCACCAGGTGCGCGTCGATCGTGCACCGTTGCGCCGCGCTCTCCTCGCCGTCCAGCCGAGCCGAGAGGGCTTCCCTACACTGTGTGCAGTCCACATAACAATTGTCGCCCCTGCGAGCCCTGGGGTTCCCGGAAACCGTGAGTTACCCTGCCCGCATGGGTGACCCCCGATCTGATGAAGCGCGAATCACTGCGCTAGCACTCTCGGCTGGCACTGGCGACCGCAACGCTCTTGCGGCCTTCGTTCACGCTACCCAGCGCGACGTATACCGCTTCCTCACCCATATTGGCGAACGCGGCGAGGCCGAGGATCTCACCCAGGAGACCTACCTGCGGGCCTTGCGGTCGCTGCCGAGCTTCGCCGGCCGCTCCTCGGCCCGCACCTGGTTGCTGTCCATCGCCCGGCGGGTTGCCGCCGACCAGGTTCGTCGGACCGTGACGCGGCCCCGGACCACCGCCGTCGAGGACTGGGACGCCGTCGTGGCCGCGAGCCCGACACACCGGCGGTCCGGGTTCGACGAGGGCGTTGTGCTCCGCGAGCTGGTAGCCGGGCTGGAGCCGGACCGCCGGGACGCCTTCGTACTCACCCAGATGCTGGGTCTCGGATACGCGGCCGCGGCGCAGGTGTGCGAGTGCCCCATCGGCACCATCCGCTCCCGGGTTGCCCGAGCGCGGGAAGACCTGGTCCGCGCGATGAACGCCCCCGGACTGCCCGGCCGAAGCGCCACCGGTCGCTAAGTCGCGCGACGCGGACGCTGTGCCTTGGTGTCCTCAGTGGCGCTCCTCGAGGCCGACCGCGTCGCGCAGACGCTGCGCCGCGTCCCGGAGATCGCGATCGTTGCGCGCCGCCGAATCCATCAGTTCGACCACCGCCTCGGCGATGACGTTGAGCTTCTCCTGCGCGGCCTCTTCCGCGCGACGACCAGCGTTCTCGAGCAGCACCACCAGCAGCAGCGTGAGAACGCTCGCGACAGTATGAATGGCCACCTGCCATTCCTTGAGGTCCGCCCACAGGGGCAAGCTGACCAGCCAGACCGCGACGATACCGGCACACACGAAGAAGAACGGCGCCTGGCTGACCCGCAGGTATGCCGTCTCAACGAATCGGTCGAACAGTGAACGGCGATCTCCCCGCTGACGGGTTTGTGCGGCCTCGGTGCGCTCCACAGCCACAAGCCTAGCGACCAAGCACCAATTCCCTAAGGTATTCAGCCATGACTGTCGTACGGTCGGTTCTGTTGTTCGCGCTGGCGGCGCTGGCCGAGATCGGCGGGGCGTGGTTGGTGTGGCAGGGCGTGCGGGAGAACCGCGGACTGCTCTGGATCGGGGCCGGTGTGCTCGCGCTGGGCGTCTACGGCTTCGTCGCGAC
>JBOHFU010000059.1:0-12166 GCA_050699675.1 Pseudonocardiaceae bacterium | reverse complement strand
TGATCGGTGAACAGCGCCCGCAGCAGGGTCCGCTGGCGGGCCGGCAACTCCTCGACCAGGTTCCATAGCATCCGCGCGGCGTCGCCCTCAATGGCCCGCTGCTCGGGGCCCACCGCGGGATCGGCGACAGTGTCGGCGACCGTTTCAAGGGGGTCCGGGCTTGGCTTGGTTTGGCGCAGGATGCGCAGGCATTCGTGGCGGGCGGTGGCGGCCAGCCACCCACCCAGCCGTTCTGACCACAACACGCGATGGGCGTTTTCGGCCAGTCGCAGCCAGGTCATCTGCACCGCGTCGAGCGCGTCGGCGTCCTGCAGCCGAAACGACCGCACCGTCGCGGACACGAGCTTGTCGTACCGGCGCACTACTTCTTCCCAGGCCGTCGGGTCGCCGTCGCTCACGCGGGGCAGCAGGTCGGCGACGCTGCCCGTGACGCCAGCGGCGGTGCATCTCCTCGTTGCGGTTGTCATCGGCATCGCGGCCTCGGACACAGCACGCGCTGGGGGTGCTGCTGCTCGGGCAGCGGCTCGGTGGACGTGCTGCGTGGTGGTCATGTCAGTCCTCGAGAGCTGGCAGCAGATGCGCCACCGCGCCTAACGGGATCCTCAGCAAGGCGCGCCTTAGCCACGCCGGCAGGACCCGAAACGACCACACTGCCCGGTTCCGCACCACGCATGCGCCCAGCGATTAAGTGCAATCCAGAGCAACGCCCGTTTAGTGTCCAAAAGTCCATTTTCATGACACCGATCCCCGATAGTCGCCGGTAACCATGTCGACTGACATGCCCTTTTCGTTACCGGAACCCGGGCCCGAAATAATGGCGAGCCTGTACCGTATCCGATCAACCTAAGTGTTGCCTTACCTAAATAATGGAAGGCAACCCTTACTTACGGGCATCCAGACCTCCGCACATAGTCCGTCTGCATCGGCCACCCCCTGCCGTACCGGCCGATCTGCGCGGGCTGCTGAGCGAGGACCTGCAGTGCCAGCCAGCGCACCCAGCCCGTGCGCACCCGGTTGCTCAGCCTGCGGTGCGGCAGCATCGGCCCGCGAAAGCGGCGGCGTTTCATAGCCGCCTAGCGTCAGTCGGTCACGGCGACGGCCAATCAATCGGAGCGATCTCCCGTATGCGCCGGTACCTCTCGAGGTTCTTGATGTAATGGACGACTGCGGTGACGCGCCGGTTGCGTTTATCAGGCGCATCCAGGTGTGGGATGCCCAGCTTGCGGAAAATCGCGCTGCAGCGAGTGTTGATCGTTACCGGCTTAACGTTGAAAGTCTCTGCGATGGCGTCGGTGGTGTACCCTTCAGCCAGCAGCCGCAGCGTCTCCATCTCAGTGGGCGTGAGGTCCGCACCAAGACGATCTCGGCCGCGCAGCGGCAGCAGAGCAGCCCTGATCCCGTCGTCGAGAACGTTGAGTCCCTCGTTGATGCGGACGATAGCCCGGACGATCTCGCGAGTGTCGTGGACCCGGTCCTTCACGAGATATCCGACACCGTGTGGGTTGACGTCCAGCAACCTGAGCGCGCAGAACTCGGAGTCGATGTTCGTGAACATCAGCACGCCGACATCTGGTCGGTGGGTGCGCAGCCAGAGCCCCATACGCAGACCTGTCCAGTCGTCCTCGCTCGAACCCATACGCACGTCGAGCATCGCCACGTCGAACGGCACGGCGGTGACCAGCTCCCGCATATCCTGGACCGTTTCGGCGACACCGACTACCGCGATCCCAGCTTCTACCAGGTCACCGGACAGGGATCGGTTATGCCGAGGAGAGTCGTCGAAGAGGACAACCCGGAGGAGATCTTTATCGCCGGTCACGCCGCACCGGACCGGTCGTTGCGAGGCAGCGGCAAAAGAGCCTCTATCCGTGCTCCGCCTCTCGATGATCGGCTCATGGCGATCGAGCCATTGAGGAGCTCGACACGGGCTCTCATGTTGGCCAGGCCATGTCCACGAATTTCCGAGTCAGGCGGCGGGAGCCATCCCCGGCCATCATCGTCAATCCGTACGCGAAGATCACCATCGGTCTCCTCGACCGAGATCCACACCGTCGAACCCGCACTGTGCTTGATCGCGTTCTGCAGCGCTTCGCTGATGAGAAAGTACGCGGCCAGCTCAATTCGTTCAGGCCACCTAAGATACGGGATATCGACGATGACGTCGACGCCGTCGCCGTCGAGCCGGAGGCCGCGAAGGCGGGCGGCGACGGCACCAGCGAGGCCGTCCTGCTGCATCCCTGACGGGTACAGGTCGTTCACGATCTGGGTCAGGCGTGACTGTAGCTGGACGGCATCCTGGGCAAGGGCGAGCAGGCTGTTGTCCGCTGGCTGCTCGCCTGGCGTCTGACGGGCAATCCCCGTAATGCGCCGGATCACAGCCGCGAGCGGGCTCTGGGCCTCGTCATGCAGATCCCGGCTGATTCGGGCTCGTTCTGCATGTTGTCCGTCGAGCACGGCCCTTTTGCGGCTCTCGGCTAGCTGCTGGCGGGCGATCGCAGCGATCGTCATGGCCGTGACAGCCTGCATCAGGAGGCGCTGGTAAGCCAGCTCCTGGTCGTGGACCAGGAGAGCCGTGGGCTGTCCCTTGAGGAAGAGGATCGTTCGCGCCTGCTCCCGGTCGGTCAGCGGGTCTCGCTCGGGTCCTGCCTCGCCCCGGATCCAGACACCGTCGGCCCAGGTGTAGAGCCGCAGGCCCGGATCCCCCACAGCGGTCGCAACCGCCCGCTCAAGGTCGATGACGTCTCCCGCGAGGTTGCGCCATGCGTCGCGCGCGGACGCGGTGATGTTCACCGCGCCGAGAACGAGACCGACCGCGGCGGCCATCAAAGCAAGCGCGTAGGCGAGCAGAGCGACCTGCTGCGGCAGTTCGGCAGGCCAGAATTCCAGTCCGGCCGCGGCAAAAGCCGCACCGCCGGCCGCCGCGGCGGCGATCCAGAACAGACCGAACGACCGCCGCTGGGCCGGGATGGCCCGGCGGTAGTGGACGACCACCAGAGCGGCGGCCGCCGCAGCGAGCGGAGCTCCCACAAACGTAGCGATGCGGGCCCAGCTCGAGAAGTAGGACGTCACAGCCGTCACATCACCGAACGTCGTCCTATCGATATACGGGCGGACTTCCAGGTAGCGCAAAAACTGTGTCACCGGGATCGTGATGTAGAGCGCGATCACCACGAGGCGGTCCAGCCGCCCGACCAGCCGACCGCTCGGCACCATGAGCGCCAAGTGCGCGAAGACGACCACGTTGAGGTGGTAGAGCGAGAAACCGACGACGAAGAGGAACTCCTCGTCGAAGGCCTGTAGGTCGCCGAGGTACCAGGCGCCCCCGAGGAGCACGCAGAACGGCCCGAGGTAATTGCCGGGCCGCTGCACCCACAGCGTGGTACCACCCAGCACGAAGGGCAGCCCCACGAGCTGGATGGGAATCGCCATCCAGAGCGGCTGTTCGTAGGCGTCCCACGCCCGGACGACCAGCAGGGCGATGAACGTGAGAACTCCGGCCCCAACCGCGACCGGGGCGAGACGGGAGAGCGAGCGCAGCATGCCCGGGCGCACCGGCGACGCAGAGTCGACCACACGATCTCCGACAAAGGTGACGTATGTCGGAAATGGTGCTGACGCGCCGATCATCCCGTAACCCTGACACCTCGTCCCGGGCGGCGCCAGAGAGGAACCTATCGGCGGCGCGGGCGGCCACCCGTCCACGGCGCCATAGGTTCCTCTGTATCGAAGCCGCCTCCGAACTGGTCATCTGACCCGTGGTGGGCGCGGGCCATCCGCGCCGCCGTCAGGAGGCGAGGAAGTGAGATGGCAGCTGAGGAACAGAGCTGGATCAGCAAGAAGCTGACCGACGCGTCGATCGGGCTGGACGATCCGGACGATCAGGCCCGCGCCGTGGTCCTGGCCGCGGTGGGGATCAACACGGCGATGGGAGCTGTGCCGTTCGGCATCAACATGTTCACCTTCGTGTCCGTCGACATGGCGATGGTCGCGGCGGTGGGCACGATCTACGGCTACACCTACAGCCATGAACAGGCAGGGGAACTCGTCAAGAGCATCCTCGGTGCCGCGACCCTTGGAACCGGCATCTACCTGCTGGCGGCCAAAGCGTTCGCCGAGAGCGCGAAGACGACGGGCGTCGCGATCACCCCGTTCTACGTCCTCGGCATGTCGATGGACATGTTCATCTGCGGGTCGGTGACCTACGCGATTGGCTTCACCAGCAAAAACTATTTCGAGCAGGGCGCGACCATGTCCCGCGCCGAGATGAGGCGGGCGTTCAAGCGGAACCTGAAGGACGGGAAGAGGCGCGACGATGAAGCGACCTGACGATGCGCCACGCGCGCCGATGATATTTCGCCGCCTCGGCGCCGTGGCGCTGGGACTGGCGTTAGCCGGTGGCTGCGGAAGCGGCAGCGGTGGCTTCTCGCCGGGCACTGACGGCGGCTTGCCGGGATACGTACCCGGACCGGCCAAGCCAGGTGGGAGCCGCCCCTCCTCCCCGGAGCCCGCGCCGGTCCAGTTCCCGGCGGAGCTGGCGGGGACTTGGAGCGGCGATGACGCGCGCGGCCAGGGCAGCTGGCTCATAGCGTTCGCCCCAGATGGGCGGTACAGCATGCAGAACGAACGACGAGGATTGGCGATCTCTGGCAGGGCGGCCATCAGCGGGAGGCAGATGCTTCTGCAACCCGACGGCGGGCAGGCATACACGGTGAGTTGGATGGTTGGCGACGGCAGGCTGAGTCTCGATGGCAGCGTCTACGTCCGAACCGACGGTAACCAGGCCAGCGCACTGATCGGGTCATGGCTGAGCTATGACGACCTCTACAAGACGTTGGTATTCACCACCAACGGGACATTCCAGCTCCAGAACCAGGTCGACGGAAACATCTCGGGGACCTTCGGGGTCAACGGTTCGCGGCTCATCCTCGAGGCACCCGGTCTCCCCGCGACGACGTTCGAGTGGTCGGTCTCCGACGGCTTCCTGCGGCTGACCAGAGCCGACGGTTCAGTGTCGCAGTACGTCCGAAGCTGATCAGATCGGTCTCGACCAGCTGCTGATGGCACCCGGAGTGCCAGGGGCGCCCGAGACGTTTAGATTCAGGCTAAATCAGGCACAGCTAACATGATCGGAGTCCGAGCTGACCTGTCGCACACCACGTTTGCGTGATCCGTGACGGGCCTTGGTCTTCCCGCTCACCAGCGGCACACGGGTCGCCGCCTAGCCTGGCCGACCGTGCGCCCCCCCGTGCCGGGCCAGACCGGTGCCCGCCGCCGCGCGGTCGCCGTGCTCCTCGCGGCGGCGGCACTGCTATTGGGATGCGCGGTGACGCCGAACTTCCCGGAACGGGGTGCCGGACCATTCCGCCCCAAACCGGAGATCGGTCTGCAGGCCGAGCCGAGGCCCGAGATCCCGAGGCCACCCGGGTCACCCGGTCCAGGTCCGCATGGCCAGCCATCACCGGGGCCGCCGCAGGGCTGCACCGACCCCGACCCGCAAGTGGTCGCGACGTGCCTGGAACCGATCTCCGCACTGGTCGTGCTGCCGGGCTCGGCACTGGTGGGTCTGGCCGCGGAGCGCACCACGGGTCGGATCCTGCGGGTGCAGCGGGAGCGACCGGCCCGGGAGGTGAGCACTCTGGCGGTGGACCCGGCAGGTGACGGCGGGCTCACCGGGCTCGCACTGTCCCCCAGCTACGCCGAGGACGAGCTGATCTACGCCTATATCACCACCCCCACCGACAACCGGGTAATCCGGATCGCCCCCGGCGACGTGCCCAAGCCGGTGCTGGTCGGCATCCCGCGTGGCCCGACCGGAAACGCAGGCGCACTCGCAATCGACTCGCACGGGATGCTCCTGATAGCCACCGGAGACGCCGGTAACCCCGCTGCGGCCGGCGACCCGCAGTCGCTGGCCGGCAAGGTGTTACGGATTGACACCTTCGGCCGACCCGACCCGCGCAACTCCGGCGGATCCATGGTGCTGGTCAGCGGGTTGCACGCGCCGGGCGGGCTGTGCATCGACCCACTCGCCGGCGAGCTGTGGATCACCGATCGGGTACCCGCGCACGACCTGCTGCACCGGGTGCAGCCGGGGCGCCCATTGGACCTGGCCTCCTGGACCTGGCCGGCTCGCACCGGTGCTGCCGGGTGCGTGGTCATGCTGGGCCGAATCCAGGTCGCGTTCAGCAGTGGGGCGCCGATGTTCGCGGTGGGGATCGGGCCCGGCCGCACGTTCATCGGCCAGCCCCTGGAGATCCCGCTGGAGCGCTACGGCCGGGTGTCCGCGGCCGCTCTGAGCCCTGACGGGAAATCGATGTGGCTGGGCACCGTCAACAAGACTGGCGGGACGCCGATCTCCAGCGATGAGCGGGTGTTCGTGCTACCCGACCCGGTCGGACCCGGCGGCGGGCACGACTAGGTGTGGATAACCCGTGAGTGGCGATAAGGGTCAGGGCTCGTATCGCCACTCACGGGGCGCAACGCGCCAACACCAGCTCGCGGACCCGCGCGGCGTCGGCCTGGCCACCGGTGGCCTTCATCACCGCGCCCACGATGGCCCCAGCGGCGGCCACCTTGCCACCGCGGATCTTCTCGGCGATGTCGGGCTGGGCCGCCAGGGCTTGCTCGACGGCGGCGGTCAGCGCGGCGTCATCGGACACTACGGCCAGGCCACGGGCGTCGACGACATCATCGGGCCCGCCCTCACCGGCGAGCACCCCGTCGACGACTTGGCGGGCCAGTGTGGTGGTCAGCGCACCGTCGGCGACCAGCGCGACCACCCGCGCCACCTGCTCCGGGGTGATGGCCAGCTCGGTGAGCTCCACACCGCGCGAGTTGGCCTGCTGGGACAGGTAGGACACCCACCAGGACCGCGCCTCGGCGGGCGGCGCCCCCGCGTCGACGGTGGCCGCGATGAGGTCCAGCGCACCGGCGTTGACCAGGTCACGCAACTCCAGGTCGGACAGGCCCCACTGCGCCTGCACCCGGGCCCGGCGCTGCCAGGGCAGCTCGGGAAGCGTGGCGCGCAGCCGCGCCACCCAGTCCTCGGCGGGGGCGATCGGCACCAGGTCGGGTTCGGGAAAGTACCGGTAGTCCTCCGAGGTCTCCTTGCGCCGGCCAGCCGACGTGGTGCCGGTGGCCTCGTCGAAATGCCGGGTCTCCTGCACGATCCCGCCACCGGACGCCAGCACCATGGCCTGCCTGCGCATCTCATGGCGCACCGCGCGCTCCACCGACCGCAACGAGTTGACGTTCTTGGTCTCGGTTCGGGTACCGAAGGTCGACGAGCCGCGCGGCATCAGCGAGACGTTGGCGTCGCAGCGCAGCGACCCCTGGTCCATCCGCACGTCCGAGACGCCCAGCGCCCGCAGCAGGTCGCGCAGCGCGGTGACATAGGAACGGGCGATCTCTGGCGCCCGGCTACCGGTGCCGACGATCGGCTTGGTGACGATCTCGATCAGCGGGACGCCGGCCCGGTTGTAGTCCAGCAAGGAGTGGCTCGCACCGTGAATACGACCGGTCGCACCGCCGACGTGCAGCGACTTGCCGGTGTCCTCCTCCATGTGTGCGCGCTCGATGGCGACGGTGAACGTCGAGCCGTCGTCCAGCTGCACCTCGAGGGAGCCGTTGACCGCGATCGGCTCGTCGTACTGGGAGATCTGGAAGTTCTTCGGCATGTCCGGGTAGAAGTAGTTCTTGCGGTGGAACCGGCACCACGGGGCGATCGAGCAGTTCAACGCCAGCCCGATCCGGATGACCGACTCCACGGCAGCCCCGTTGAGCACCGGAAGCGACCCGGGCAGCCCCAGGCAGGTCGGGCAGACGTGGGTGTTGGGCTCGGCGCCGAACACGTTGGCGCAGCCGCAGAACATCTTCGTCGCAGTGGACAGCTCGACATGCACCTCAAGCCCGAGCACCGGCTCGAGGTGCTCCAGCACCTCGTCGTAGTCCATCAGCGCAGCGGTCATCGGGCCGCAACCCTATCCATGCTCGGACCCGGCGAGCGGTCCTCGGTCAGATCGGGTACCCGGTGGGCCAGCGGGCCCCCATCGGCCGCATTCCGGGCCGCCTCATACGCGGCCGCCACCCGGTAGGCGCGGTCGTCGGCCAGCGCGGGCGCCATCACCTGCAGGCCCACCGGTAACCCGTCCTCACCGGACAGTCCGGCCGGGACGGACAGAGCGGCGTTACCCGCCAGGTTGGCCGGGATCGTGCACAGGTCCGACAGGTACATCGCCAAGGGGTCGTCCACCCGCTCGCCGAGCCGGAACGCCGTGGTCGGGGAAGTAGGTGAAATCAGCACGTCCACCCGCTCGAAGGCCGAAGCGAAGTCCCGGATGATCAACGTGCGAACCTTCTGCGCCTGGCCGTAGTAAGCGTCGTAGTACCCAGCCGACAATGCGTAGGTGCCGAGCATGATGCGGCGCTTGACCTCGGGCCCAAAACCGGCCTCCCGGGTCAGCGACATGACCTCCTCGGCGCTGCGGCTGCCGTCGTCGCCGACCCGCAGCCCGTAGCGCATCCCATCGAAGCGAGCCAGGTTCGACGAGCACTCGCTGGGCGCGATGAGGTAGTAGGCGGGCAGCGCATGGTCGAACGACGGGCAGGACACCTCGACGATCTGAGCGCCCAGCTCGCGCAGCCGGCTCACCGCGAGCTCGAACGCGCGAAGCACACCCGCCTGGTAGCCCTCCCCGCGGAACTGGCTGACCACCCCGACCCGAACCCCGGTCAGGTCACCGGCGGCACCCGCGCGGGCCGCCTGCACCACCGGCGGTACCGGTGCCTTGATCGAGGTGGAGTCCAGCGGGTCATGCCCGCCGATCACCTCGTGCAGCAGCGCAGCGTCAAGCACGGTGCGGGCCACCGGCCCGCCCTGGTCCAGGCTGGAAGAGAACGCCACCAGGCCGTACCGCGAGACGCCGCCGTAGGTGGGCTTGACCCCGACGGTGCCGGTCACCGCGCTGGGCTGGCGGATCGAGCCGCCGGTGTCGGTACCGATCGCCAGCGGCGCCTCGAAAGCGGCCACCGCCGCCGCCGACCCACCGCCGGACCCGCCCGGGACGCGGTCGAGATCCCACGGGTTTCGGGTGGGTCCGTAGGCGGAGTTCTCCGTCGAGGAACCCATCGCGAACTCATCCATGTTGGTCTTGCCCAGGATCACCACTCCGGCCTCCCGCAGGGCGCGGGTGACCGTGGCGTCATACGGCGGGCGCCAGCCCTGCAGGATCCGTGAGCCGCAGGTGGTCGGCATGTCGGCGGTGGTGAACACGTCCTTGAGCGCCAGCGGCACGCCGGCCAGCGGCGAGGCCGGCGGATCCCCGCGCTGCAGACGTTCGTCCACGGCGGCGGCGGCGGCGAGCGCGCCCTCGGCGTCGAGGTGCAGGAAGGCGTGCAGCACGCGGTCCACGGCGGCGATCCGGTCCAGATGCGCTCTGGTCACCTCGACCGCTGTGGCCTCCCGCGCATGGATCCGGCCAGCCAGGTCGGCAGCGGATAGCCGAGTCAAGCTGGTCACGACTCGTCCAGGATGCGCGGCACCCGGAATCGGCCTTGCTCAGCGGCATAGGCACCGGACAGCGCCTGGTGCTGAGTCAGCCCAGGGCACGGCACGTCCTCGCGGAACACGTTGGTCAGCCCGACGGCGTGCGAGGTGGGCGGGATATCCGCCGCGGCCACCTCGCTGACCCGGGCGACCGAGCTCAGGATCACCTCGAGCTGGCCGGCGAACAGGTCCAGCTCCTGCTCGGTGACGGCCAACCGGGCGAGCCGGGCAAGGTGCGCGACCTCGTCACGGGAGATGGTGGGCACGCAGGCTCCTGGATCACTTGTGGGGGTGCTGACGCCGCGAGTCTAGGCCGCGGCGGGCACCCCGCCCGCAGGCTGGGGGGCGCAGTCTCCGGTGCGCTCTGTCACAATCGGCGGCCGGTAATCGTACTGGCGGTCGGAGTTTCGTGGGGCCAGAATGGGGAGAACCTGGATGAACCGGACGAACAGGCACGGCGGCGGATGTCCTTTCTGATCCGGATCCAGCTCCCGGATAGGCCCGGAGCGCTCGGTGCGGTAGCCACTGCGCTGGGCAACGTGGGCTGCGACATCCTCAGCCTCGATGTCGTCGAGCGAGGATCCGGCATCGCCATCGACGACCTCGTCGTGGAACTCCCCACCGGCCGGCTGCCCGATGTGTTGATCACCGCAGCGGAATCGATCGAGGGAGTCGAGGTCGACGCCGTCCGCCCATGGGCGGGGGTCCTGGACACCCACCGCGAGCTGGAGCTGGTGGAGCAAGTCGCCGCTGATCCCGCCGGTGGTCTGCAGACCTTCACCGACGGGGTGCCTAAGATCATCCGAGCGGGGTGGGCGGTCGTGCTCACCACCACGGAGGGGCGACCGCACCGGCTCACCGGCTCTTTTGCCTCGCCGGAGACCCTGGCGGTACAGCTGCCATGGTGGCCGCTGCGCCGGGCGACGATCCTGGACGGCGAGGACGTCTGGGTCCCGCTGCCCTGGCGGGAGCTGGGCACCGAGCTGGCCGCGACCCCGCTGGGAGGTTCGGAACGAGTCCTGCTGGTAGGCCGCCCCGGCGGGCCGATGTTCCGCGCCGCCGAGGTCGCCCGCCTGGAGCACCTCGCCGGGATCGTCGCGGTTGTGCTGCGCAACAACAGCGGCTGAGCGATCACCCGGTGCCGATGCTGGCGCCGAAAGCCAGCAGGGTCACACCTGGCACCGGTTGCCAGTCGCGTTCGGGCAGCCGGATGAACCCAAGCCGGGCGTAGAGCCGGTGCGCGGCACACATCTGCTCAGCGCTGGACAGCAACACCCGGTGTGCGCCGATCTCGGTCGCCCGCTGGAGCACGGCAGTCACCAGCGCCTCCCCGACACCGCGACGGCGCGCGTCAAGGGCCACCGCCAGCATCCGGAACTCCAGCTCACCGGGCCGGGACAGTTCCCCCAGCGGGCTGCCTGGCGTGCACACCGTGACGGTGCCCACCACCGTGCCCACGGGGTCCACCGCCACCAGCAGCTCAGCGTCCCTGGCTCGGCGCGCCGCGTCGGCCAGCTCGGCGGCGTAGGAACCCGCGGGATTCGCGTATCCGTCGGCGACGTAAGCCTCTAAGGTAAGCCGACCCACTTGGTCGAGCTCATCGGGACGAACCGGGCGCACGGTCAAGCGATCGCTCACGCCTGCGGTGATATCACGGGGCTGGTTGCTGCGGCCGTGGCGACCTTGACGGCTGCGCGCGAAATCCCAACGCACAGCACGACGGTGACCGCCGACGCTGGGCGTATGGAGTCATCTTGTATCACCGATAAAATCGCTGCTCAGAGGCGAGGGAGACGATTGAACATGCCACCGAAGAAGCACCGCAACCCCTTCCGTGGGGTCACGGACATCGTCAGCGAGATGCACCGGATGTCGGACCGGATGATGGGCGCCGACCCGACGCCGGTCACGCAGGAACGTGGGCACCCTGATGCCTGGAGCCCGACAACGGACATCCTGGCCCGCCGCTCGGACCTGGTGATCCGCTGCGAACTGCCCGGTGTCTTGGCCCGTGATGTGGAGATCCACCTCTCCGGCGGTGTACTCACCGTCGCGGGCCATCGAGTTCCGGAACCGGACGGGGACTTCTACGTACGAGAGCGGTATTCGGGCCAGTTCCGGCGAGACATCTCGCTGCCTGAAGGCGTGCGCGAGGAGGACATCGGAGCCGAACTGGACGATGGCGTTCTGGAGATCATTGTGCGGAACTGCGCGGAGGCGGCGGGACCGAAACAAATCCAGATCAAGAGCAAGTCCTCGTAGCGCGGCCCTAGATCGCCCCGCCGCAGCGCTGATCACGGCAGACAGAGCAAGCCCCACGGCCGGTCAGCACGCTCCAGCCCGGCATCTGGGAGGTGTGCGCCGGGCAGTGCTCGTCGCCTGGATGCGTCGATTAGGCATATGCTTCCGGATAGACCCGCGCCCAATCGATTGGGTAGTTCAGGCCGCCAGCTGCGGGAATCGCAACGCCATTGACCCAGCCGGAGGCGGGCTGGGCGACCAGTGACACGACCCCGGCGATGTCCTCGGCGGTGGCGACCCGGCGGGCGGGGATCGTCCGTGTCATCGCCTCGCGTACCTCGGCGGGAACGTCGCTGCTTGCGTCGGTGTCGACGAACCCGG
>JBOHFU010000058.1:0-12567 GCA_050699675.1 Pseudonocardiaceae bacterium | reverse complement strand
GAACCGCTGTGGATTCCACCTGAAACGAGTCACCGGTCGGCTGCCGGGGACTAGAGGCACTGACTAGGGTGGTTCGCGGCGGTGGCGCTCGGATGAGTGCCCCCGAGCGTGGAGCCAGCAACGATGACCGCCAGCGCCAGCACTCCTCGTCCCGGAGCCGAGGCTGGCTTGATGTTGCGCGCTGACCTCGCCGAACTCGTCGCGCTCTACTACCGCCTCGTCCCAGCTGAGGAGCTGAGCACTACCGATCCCGGCCAACTGGCAGCAGCTGTCCGGTCGCACCTCGCGCAGGCCGCCGATCGGGCCCCCGGCCGGGCGCTGGTCCGGCTGCTCGACCCCGCTCCTGGTAAGGACGGCTGGAGCTCGCGGGACACCGTGGTTCAGATCACCACCGACGACATGCCTTACCTGGTGGACTCGGTAGTTGCCGAGCTGGCCCGCATGGGCGTCTCGGTGCGGTGCCTCGTGCATCCGATCGTCTTCGTCCGCCGTGACCTCACCGGAACCCTCCGGGAGGTGCTCACCGGCTCTGACCCTGACGATGTGCCCGCCGATGCGCTGGCCGAGTCCTGGATGCACGTAAGAATCGACCGCATCACCGATCCCGAACGGGCCCGGCAGGTGCAGCAGCGGCTGCTCACAGTGCTCACCGATGTGCGCGAGGTCGTCGAGGACACCCAGCGGATGACTGGGACCGCGTACGCGCTGGCCGACGAACTGGACACCGCGCCGCCGCTGCTGCCGGCCGAGGAGGTGGCCGACGGCGCTGCGCTGTTGCGCTGGCTGGCCGACGGGCATTTCACCTTCCTCGGCTACCGACGATACGAGCTGGTCTGGGAGTCGACTGACCACCAGGTACCAGCGCTGCGGGCAGTGCTCGCGTCCGGGCTCGGCGTGCTGCGCAGGGACAGTTTGGCCGCCAGAGGATTCAGCACCGGACCAGACGTCGACCCGCTGGCCCGGGATCTAC
The DNA here is from genome assembly GCA_050699675.1 of Pseudonocardiaceae bacterium. Taxonomy (GTDB): domain Bacteria; phylum Actinomycetota; class Actinomycetes; order Mycobacteriales; family Pseudonocardiaceae. The sequence continues at coordinate 11,597 of JBOHFU010000058.1, read as the reverse complement.
TGGTGCTCACCCAGGCCAGCGCACCCTCCACCGTCTGCCGCCCGGTCTACCCGTACTACGTCGGGGTCAAGACTTTCGACGATCGCGGCGAGGTCACCGGCGAGCACCGCTTTCTGGGGATGCTCGCCACCACCGCGCTGCACGAGGACGTGCTGGACATCCCGGTGATCGGCCGCCGGGTCCGCGACGTGATCCACCGGGCCGGTGTTCCTCTCCAGTCATACTCGGGACAGCGGATGCTCGAGGTGCTCCAGACCTACCCACGGGCCGAGCTGTTCTCCACCGACCCGAACTCGCTGTACCAGACGGTGACCGGGGTGCTGTCCCTGGCGCAGCGGCGCACCTTGCGGCTTTTCTGCCGGCGTGATCCCTACGGCCGGTTCTTTTCCTGCCTGGTTTACCTGCCGCGGGACCGCTACACCACCACCGCGCGGCTGGCCATGCAGGACGTGCTGATGCGCGATCTGCACGGCACCGGCATGGAGTACAGCGCGCAGATCGGTGAATCCGTGCACGCCCGGGTGCACTTCACCGTGCGCACCGACCCGGATGATTCCGGCGTGCCTGAGGCACCGGACGTCGGGGCGATCACCGAACGACTCGAGCACGCCGTCCTCACCTGGGATGATCGGCTACTCGACGCTGCCCGCGCCGCTGCCCCGGCCAGCGGCGCAGCGACTGTCGAGCTCGCACAGCGTTATCTGGTTGCTCTGCCGCAGGCCTACAAGGAGGACTTCGACGCCGCGACCGCCCTGGTCGACATCTGCCGGCTGGAGTCGCTCACCGCGCCGGGTGGTCTCGACCTGTGCTTCGACATCCCGGACGCCGCCGAGCCCAGCGAGCGACGATTCACGCTCTATCTGGCGGGGCAGCGGATCACTCTGTCCCAGGTGCTGCCGGTGCTGCAGCAGATGGACGTCGAGGTCGTCGACGAGCGGCCCTACCAGGTGATCCGTGGCGATGGCGTGCACTGCTGGATCTACAACTTCGGGCTGCGGCTCGATGCCATCGTGCTGGAACAGCTGGCCGGTCAGAACGTCGAGGACGTGCAGCGGCGGTTCTGCGACGCGTTCGTGGCCGCCTGGCGGGGCGACTGCGAGGTGGACCGGTTCAACGCCCTGGTGCTGCGCGCCGGGTTGGGCTGGCGGCAGGCGGCGGTGCTGCGCGGCTACGTCCGCTACCTGCGGCAGGGCCGCAGCCCCTACAGCCAGCACTATGTCGAGGACGTGCTGATTGCGCACAGCGGCATCGCCGCTGCCCTGCTCACCCTTTTCGAGCTCCGCTTCGACCCGGCGCGGGACATCGGGCACGACGAACTGGCCGCCCAGATCACCACCATGATCGACCAAGTGGCCGGGCTGGACGCCGACCGCATCCTGCGCGGTCTGCTCGTCCTGATCCGCGCCACGCTGCGCACCAACCACTACATCCGAGACGCGGCCGGTAATCCCCGGCCCTACCTGGCCCTCAAGCTCGACCCGAAGGCGGTGCCGGAGCTGCCCGAGCCGCGACCGGCCTTCGAGATCTTCGTCTGCTCCCCGCGAGTGGAGGCCGTGCACCTGCGCTTCGGTCGGGTCGCTCGTGGTGGGCTGCGCTGGTCGGACCGCCGGGAGGACTTCCGGACCGAGGTGCTCGGGCTGGTCAAGGCTCAGGCGGTGAAGAACGCCGTGATCGTGCCGGTCGGGGCCAAGGGCGCCTTCGTGGTCAAGCGCCCGCCCACCCCCACCGGCGACCCCAGGCTGGACCGGGAGGCCGCCCAGTCCGAAGGCATCACCTGCTACCGGATGTTCGTGTCGGGGCTGCTCGACCTCACCGACAACCTCGTCAAAGGCACGAGCCGGCATCCCGATCAGGTGGTGTGCCATGACGGCGATGACAGCTACCTGGTGGTCGCGGCCGACAAGGGCACCGCGACGTTCTCCGATATCGCCAACGAGATCGCCGCGTCCTACCGGTTCTGGCTCGGCGACGCTTTCGCCTCCGGTGGCTCGGCGGGCTATGACCACAAAGCCATGGGGATCACCGCCCGTGGGGTCTGGGAGAGCGTCAAGAGGCACTTCCGCGAACTCGGCATCGACCCGCGGACCGAGGATGTCACCGTGGTCGGGATCGGGGACATGTCCGGCGACGTGTTCGGCAACGCGATGCTGTACTCCGAGCACATCAGGCTGCTTGCGGCGTTCGATCACCGGCATGTCTTCGTCGACCCCGATCCGGACCCGGCCAGTTCTTATGCCGAGCGGCGCCGGCTGTTCGAGCTGCCGCGTTCGTCCTGGGACGACTACGACCGTTCGCTGATCAGCGCCGGTGGCGGGGTGTGGCCGCGGACCGCCAAGCGGATCCCGGTCGGCCCAGAGATGCGCCGGGCTCTGGGCATCACCGTGGGTATCACTGGGACCACTACCGAGGGGATCACCGAGCTGTCCCCGCCCGAACTCATCCGGGCGATCCTGCTGTGCCCGGCGCAGCTGCTGTTCAACGGCGGGATCGGCACTTACGTCAAGGCCATCACCGAGACCCACGCCGACGTCGGCGACAAGGCCAACGACGCGGTCCGGGTGGACGGCGCGCAACTGCGCGCGCGGGTGGTCGCCGAAGGCGGCAACCTGGGCCTGACCCAGCGCGGTCGGGTGGAGTTCGCTCGAGCCGGTGGCTTGCTCAACACCGACGCCATCGACAACTCCGCCGGGGTGGACTGTTCTGACCACGAGGTCAACATCAAGATTCTGCTGGACCGGCTGGTCGCAGGCGGTGTGCTGAGCACCGCGGACCGCCGCGCGCTGCTGGTCGAGATGACCGACGAGGTCGCCGCGCTGGTGCTCGCCCACAATGCTGACCAGAACACCCAGCTCGGCGTGAGCCGGGAGCATGCCGAGCCGATGGCGTCGGTGCACGGCCGGTTGGTGACGTACTTGGAACAGCGCCACGGGCTCGATCGGAGGTTGGCGGCCCTGCCGACCCGTGCCCAGTGGGAGGCCCGGGAGTCGGCCAGCGAAGGACTGACCTCCCCGGAGCTGTCCACCCTGATGGCGCATGTGAAGCTCGGACTGACCGAGGAGGTGCTGGCCAGCGATCTACCCGATGCCGAGGTGTTCAGCGCGCGGCTACCGGAGTACTTCCCCGCACCGCTGCGCGACCGGTTCCCCGGAGCTATCCGCGAGCATCCGCTGCGTCGCGAGATCACCACCACGCTGCTGGTCAACGATGTCGTCGACCGCGGTGGGATAACCTACGCCTACCGGCTGGCCGAGGAGCTGTCGGTCGCCGCCCCCGACGCGGTGCGGGCTTACGCAGTGGCCAGTGCGGTATTCGACCTGCCGGCGACCTGGCAGGCGATCGCCGACCTGGGCAATGCGCTGCCGGTCTCGGTGGCCGACGCCATGATGCTTGCGCTGCGCAGGCTGCTCGACCGGGCCAGCCGGTGGCTGCTGCTCAACCGGCCACCGCCACTTGCGGTCGCCGCTGAGATCAACCGGTTTCACCCGATCGTGCAGGCGCTGGCCCCGCGGGTGCCGGGCTGGCTGGCCGTCGGCGAGGCGGACAACGCGGCGGCTGCTGTCCGCCGGCTCACCGGGCAGGGGGTGCCGGATGAGCTGACGCTGCGGGTGAGTGCGGGGTTGAACACCTTCGGGCTGCTCGACGTGGTCGAGGTGGCCGAGTTGGCTGGACCGGACGCCGAGCAGGTAGCTCCGCTGTATTACGCGTTGTCGGCCCACCTGGACATCGACCGGATGCTGAGCTCGGTGAGCGCGCTGGAGCGGGACGACCGATGGCACGCGCTCGCTCGCCTGGCGTTGCGGGACGATCTCTACGCGGCCTTGCGGGACATCACCCTGGAGGCACTGCACACTGGTGGTGTCGGGGTAGACCCAGGGACGACGATCGCGCGGTGGGAGCAAGCGAACTTCTCGCGGCTGTCCCGGGCCAGGGCCATCCTCGATGAGATTTCCGATGCCGGGAGCCTCGACCTGGCGACTCTGTCAGTTGCGGTGCGGGCGCTGGCGCGCTTGTGAGCCCGACCGGAGGGAGGGCGCGGCTTGGCGGTATTCAGCACGGAGGTGGCGGTGCGATGGTCGGATATGGACGTGTACGGGCACGTCAATAATGCCCGTGTGGTCACGCTCCTGGAGGAGGCACGTACCGAGTTGCTGTTCGGTGAGGGCGCCCGGCGTGGTGCCGAGACGCTCGCCGACGGCGTAGTCGTCGTCGAGCTTGCGGTGCGCTACCGGCAGCCGCTGGTGTACACGTCCAGGCCGGTGCGGGTACGGCTGTGGGTCAGCGAGCTGTGTGGTGCCTCGTTCGCCCTCGACTACGCGGTGGCGGCTGAGGACGGCGACGCGGTCACCGCCAGGACGCGGCTCGCTCCCTACAACACCGAGGCGCGACGGCCGCGTCGGCTGATGCCCATGGAACGAGAGTTCCTGGCTACGTTTCGCCCAACTCAACCGATGCGACAGGGTGGCGATGATGGCTGAGCTGCGGATTCCAGATCCCGTCGAGCGGGACGATCTCGGTGCCTTCGTCGCTCGCGCGGTCCGCCTGGAGGGCGACGCGATCGTGCGGCTGCGCAGCGGGAACGGCCGGGTGCACGCCTGGGTGGTCACCCCGTTCGACACACTGGTGACTCGCTCGGTGCGGGGTGCGGTGCGGCCCGGTGATCTCACTGTGCGGGGGGCGGACCTGCTGGCCGCGGTGGCGGTGGCCGGCGTTGCGGTGGTCGACCCCGGCCGGGAGCAGGATGCGCTGTGGCGCTCGGCGCTGCCGCCGGAACAGGGCTGGCGCGAGGTGGACCAGGTGCCCGCCGAAGTGTTGGCCGACCTTGCCGATCAGGGTGCCGCTGTCGCCAGGGACAACCCCGGCCCGCACGGCTCCCCTCCCACCGCGCTGCTGGACCAGAAAGTGATCACCGTCAGTGGGGCCGGATTCGATGTAGGGGTGCCGCTGCGTTGCCTGTTCGCGCTGTCCGGGATGGGTTTCGTGGGCGGCCACGCCGCCGCCGAGACCGTCCGGGTGTCGGCCACTGACTCGTGGTTGCGGCTGGACGCCCGCTACGGCGCGGTGATACGCCGCCGGCACGCCCTGCTGCCACTGCTCGTGTGACGTTCTGGGTTACGACGGCGGGGGCTCGACGAGCCAGACGGCGGTATCGGGCGGGAGCGCGTCGCCGGCGTAGGAGAGGGGACCGCTGGCCAGCAGTACCTGGCCGATCGGTAGCGGAACCTGCATGTCTGACGCATTCAGAGCGCAGACCAGCCCGCCCTCCTTGCGGAGGAAGGCGAAACATCCGGGCGGCGAGCCGTACCACAGCAGCTCAGTGCCGGCGAACGCCTCGTGCTCCCGGCGCAGTTGCAGTGCCTGCCGGTACAGCGACAGCGTTGAGCCAGGGTCCTCCAGCTGTGCCGCCACGGCCCGGTCGGCCCAGCCGCCGGGCATCGGCAGCCAGCTGCCGGGGGTGTCGGTGAACCCGTAGGGCGGGTTATTGCCCTCCCACGGCAGTGGCACCCGGCAACCGTCGCGCCCACGCTGGGTGCGCCCGGAGCGCTTCCACACCGGGTCCTGCAGTGCCCAGTCGGGCAGCTCGACGTTCGGCAGACCCAGCTCGTCACCGTTGTACACATACGCCGATCCGGGCAGGGCGAGTTGCACCAGCGCCATCGCTCGCGCGCGCCGCAGGCCCACCTCGCCGCCGCCGTAGCGGGTCACCGGGCGAACCACGTCGTGGTTGGAGATCGTCCAGGTGGCCGGTGCTGGGCTGTCCTGGACAGCCACCAGGGAGTGCTCGATGGCCGCGCGCACGCTGCCAGCGTCGAAATCCGCCTCCAGCAGCCGGAAGTTGAACCCCAGGTGTAGCTCATCGGGGCGGATGTAACGGGCGAACGCGGCGTCGTCGGTCACCCAGATCTCGCCGACCGCTACCCGCGCCGGGTACTCGTCCAGCACCTTGCGGATCATCCGGTGGATGTCGTGCACACCGTCGGCGTCGAAGCGGGGATCGGCGATGTCGGTACCGAGCAAGCCCGGACAGGTTTCGATGGGCTGGGGCATGTCCGGCAACCCAGCAGGTTTGGCCATCCCGTGCGCCACGTCGATGCGGAATCCGTCCGCTCCCCGGTCCAGCCAGAACCGCAGGGTCCGCTCGAGATCGGCGCTCACCTCCGGGTTCTCCCAGTTCAGGTCGGGCTGTTCGGGCGCGAAGAGGTGCAGATACCACTGGCCGCCACCGTGATCGCCGCTCGGCAGCCGGGTCCAAGCCGGACCGCCGAAGGTGCTGGTCCAGTTGTTCGGCGGCTGCGATCCGCGCAAGCCAGAGCCGTCCCGGAAGACGTAACGGGCTCGCTCGGGGCTGCCCGGCGGTGCCGCCACAGCCGCTTGAAACCACTCGTGCCGGTCGGATGTGTGGTTGGGCACCAGGTCGACGATCACCCGCAGCCCGTGCTGGTGGGCATCGACGACCAGCCGATCGAAGGCGTCCAGGTCACCGAACAGCGGATCGACGTCGCGCGGGTCGCTGACGTCATAGCCGTGATCGACCATCGGAGAGCGGAAGAAGGGGGTGAGCCACAGCGCGTCCACGCCGAGCAGCTCGAGGTAGCCCAGCCGGCTGCGCACGCCGTCGAGGTCACCCACCCCGTCACCGTTCGCGTCGGCGAAGGAGCGGACGTAGACCTGGTAGACCACGGCATCGTGCCACCAGGTCTGGTCGTCGTTGGCTGCGTCGCGGCCGTCGGCTCGTCCCACTGGGTGCCTCAAGTCAGCGAGTTCTGCATGCTGTTCGCCGCCATCAGCAGGTAGTCCCAGAGCACCGCCCGGTAGGCCTCGTCGAGATCGGCCTCGTCTACCGCGATGCGCATGCAGCGCAGCCAGGCGTCCCGCTCGGTCGGCCCGATCCGGAACGGGACGTGCCGCATCCGCAGCCGCGGGTGCCCACGCTGCGCGGAGTAGGTGTGCGGCCCACCCCAGTACTGCATGAGGAACATCCGCAGCCGCTCCTCGGCGGGACCGAGGTCCTCATCCGGGTAGATCGGGCGCAGCACCTCGTCCTTCGCCACCAGCTCATAGAAGCGGCCGACGATCCGGCGAAATGTCTGCTCGCCGCCGACAGCCTCGTAGAAGTTCTCCGGCACAGCCACCCCCCCATCCTGCCCTGCCAGATCAAGGGCAGCACGCCGCAGTCTGCATCCAGACTGCGGCGGGGGCTCAGGCTGGCGGGGCGGTAAGGCCAGCTGGCGAGGGTGGCGGGATTTCGGCATCGGCGAAGGCCTCCTTGATACCGGCCAGTAGGGCCCGCTGCACCGCCCACTGGCGCCCCGCCCGCACCTTGGTCGTGATCCGCAGCGTCACGCCATTCGAGCTGATCGACTCGACCCCGAGCATCTCCGGCGGTTCGAGCACATCGGGGGCCAGCGCGCTGCCCTCGGCGGTGAGCTCGGCGGCGGTCCGGCCGGCGAGCTCGGTGGTTGCCGAGATGTCCGCGTCATGCCCGACGGGAAGGTCAACGACGGCCACCGAGTAGCCCTGGCTTGAGTTGCCGACCCGTAGCACCTCGCCATTGCGGACGTACCACACAGTGCCGTTGGTGTCCCGCAGGGTCGTCACCCGCAGGCCCACGGCCTCCACCGTGCCGGTGGCTTCGCCGAGATCAACGATGTCGCCGACGCCGTACTGGTCCTCGACCATCATGAACATCCCGGACAGGAAGTCCTTGACCAGGTTCTGCGCGCCGAAACCGAGCGCGATGCCGAGGATGCCGGCCGAGGCGATGATCGGCCCGAGATTGATCCCGAGCTCGCCCAGCACCAGGGTGACGGCGACCGCGTAGACCACCAATGTCGTGCCGGACCGCAGCACCGAGCCGATCGTGCGGGCCCGCTGGGATCGCCGTCTCGACAGCAACCCCGTGCCGCGCCAGGACTCAGGGGCCCGCTCCCGCAGCGGGCGGAGCAACCCGGGCGGCGGTCCCTCTGCGGTCACCCTGGTCAGCCGGTTGATCGCACGGTGGGCCATCAGCCGGATCAGCACCGCGAGCGCGACGATGAGCAGGATCCGCAGCCCCGTCCCCACGACGGCGTCGGCGTAGCGGGCCAGCATGTCGTTGTGGGTGAGTTCGAAGATGCGCGAGCACCACGAGCCCACTTCCTGGGCGCAGTCGGGCTGGAAAACCGGCTGAGAAATCATCTGGTGTGCACCGCCTTACGCTGGGCGAGCGGATGCCGCGGGTCAGGCGCGGTGTCAGTTCCGGTCACGCGTCGGACTGTATCCGCGGCCCGATCCCACCACTGTTCGTGGTCGATTCGCCCAGTGGTCACCGACACGTGTCAACATCAGACACGTGCGCGATCGCCGCCTTCATGGTGGACTAGTTGCGCGCATTGCCGGAGGTGGTCGCGTGCACGACCGACAACCCAGCCCGGAGGGTCACCCAGCGGGGGCGGCCCGGCGGACCGCCTCGCGCTCAGGAACCTCAACCGGGCTCCTCGATACCACTGTTGTCGATACCACTGTCGTCGTCGCGGACAAGGCCACCGCCACCGGCGCACCGGTCTGGGGACGCCGACGGGTGTTGCTGCTCAACGCCAGCTTCGAGCCACTGACCGCGCTGCCGTTGCGCCGGGCAGTCGTGTTGGTGGTGTGCTCCAAGGCTGATGTGGTGCACGGTGACGCCGCGGGTTTGGTGCTGCGCTCCGCGACGACCAGCATCGTGGTCCCCTCGGTGATCAAGCTGCGCACCTTCGTGCGGGTGCCCTATCGGGCGCGGGTTCCGATGACCAGGGCGACGCTGATGCACCGCGACCGCTACCGCTGCAGCTACTGCGGAGCCCGCGCGGAGACCATCGATCACGTGGTGCCGCGCAGCCGCGGTGGCGAGCATTGCTGGGAGAACTGCGTGGCCTGCTGCTCCCGCTGCAACCACCGCAAGGCCGACCGGCTGCTGTCCGAGCTGGGTTGGAAGCTGCGGGTGATGCCGCGCCCCCCGCGCGGGCAGCACTGGCGGCTGCTGGCCACGGTGCCCGACGCGGACCCGCTGTGGTTGCCCTACCTCGAGGTCGCCTGAGGTTAGTGGCTCTTCAAGGGCCACCAACCCCCGCTCCAGCTGCTCGCAACCGCTACCAACGTGCTGCCGTGACGCTCGCTCGTCCCAGGGGCTCGCCATAGGGTGGGTCCCGTGGCGGACCTGCACGAGTTGACCGCGTTGGAGCAGGCTGCGGCGGTGCGAGGACGCGAGGTGAGCGCGAGCGAGCTCGTCGAGCATTATCTGCGGCGGGTGGACGGCCTGGGCGCGTTCGTCACGGTCACAGGCGAGCGCGCCATGGAGGCGGCTCGCGCTGCCGACCTACTGGTGAGCAGGACGCCTGACCCTGCCGAGCTACCCTCGCTGCTCGGGGTCCCGACCGCGATCAAGGACCTCACCGCGACCGCCGGAGTACGCACCACGTTCGGATCCGCGATCTACGCCCAATACGTGCCGCCCCTCGACGACGACGTGGTCCGGCTGATGGCCGACGCTGGGACGATCAGCCTGGGCAAGACGAGCACCCCCGAATTCGGGCTGCTCTGCTACACCGAGCCGGCCGGTTTGCCTCCCGCCGTGACACCGTGGGACACCAGCTTGTTGGCGGGTGGCTCCTCCGGCGGGGCGGCCGCGGCGGTGGCGGGTGGGCTGGTGCCCTTCGCGCAGGGCAGCGATGGTGGGGGTTCGATTCGCGGTCCCGCGGCGGCCTGTGGCGTAGTTGGTCTCAAACCTGCCCGTGGGCGCGTATCCCGCGGTCCGGTGGGGGGCGATGTGACGTTGCTCTCAGGGGGCGGTCCGCTGGCCCGCACCGTCGACGACGCCGCCGCGCTGCTGGACGCTATGGCGGTGGTATGCCCGGCTGAACCGGTGATCGCGCTACCGCTGCCGCCAGGGCAATGCTTCCTCCAGCACGCCCGGCGGGAGCCCGGGCGGTTGCGAATAGGACGCTACGCCGATTCCCCGCTGCCCGGAGTCGAGCTGGCAGCGGAGTGCCGCCAGGCATGGGAGGACACCTCCACCCTGCTGGACCGGCTGGGTCACGAAGTGGTGGACGCCACCTCGCCATTCGACCCTGAGGTGCTGATGCCGTCTTTCGAGGTGATCTGGTCGGTGGGAGCGCACTCCGTGCCGGTACCGCAGGAGGCGCACGATGCGCTGCTGCCGTTCACTCGATGGTTGCGTGAGCGGGGGGCCGCGGTCAGTGGACCGGAGTTTCTCCAGGCGATCGCGCGAGTCCAGCACGCCGGACGGGCCGCGGTCGCGGCGCACGTGGAGTTCGACGCCGTGCTCACCCCGACGCTGGCGCAGCTGCCCCGACCCATCGGATGGTTCAGCTCGGCACCCACACCTGCGGAGGACTTCGAGCGGCAGAAGCGGTATACGCCCTACAACGCGCTGTACAACGTGACCGGTCAGCCCGCCATCTCGCTGCCGCTGCACTGGACCGACGATGGGCTCCCGGTGGGAGTTCAGCTGGTGGGCCGGCCCGCCGGGGAAGGATCCCTGCTTGCTTTGGCTGGGCAGCTGGAACGCGCCCGACCGTGGGCGCAGCGGCGACCACCTACCTGGTGAGGCGCAGGTAGGCTCCGGTCAGCTACCGTGATCCCGTGACGTCCGAGATCATCCTCATCCTGGCGGGCGTCCCGCTGGCCATTATGGTCCTGCTGGGGCTGCTGACGCTGCGGCCCCACTTCGCCCGGTCTCGCCGCTACCGCCCCGGACAGGAATGGAATTACCCGCCGGTATTGTGGACGGCGAATCCGGAGGCGCTGCGCGAGGCCCGCTCCCAGAGAGCAGGTGCAGCACGGGGAGGCGCACGTGGCCACTGGTGATACGCAGCACGGGGAGCCTGCACGGCGCGGCCAAACCCAACATAATCCAACCCAAGTCAGTCAGACCCAGCGTGACGATGAACAGCAGGAACTCGCGCTCGGCGAGGCCGTGGTCGGCACCGGACGGACCTCCGCCGCCCGGCGGATCACCCCGGTGCTGCCGACCCTGCCCTTCAGCTCGTCGCAGCTCGCGACACTCGATGACGCGCTGGTTCGGGCCAGCCGCAGCGTGGGCCTGTACTTCAGTGTGTACCTCGGCGATCTGGGTGCCGATACCCGGGCCCGGGCCGAGGAGCTGCACGACTCGATGGGCGAGTGGGCCGACGATGCCGTGCTGGTGGCCGTCTCACCCGGTCAGCAGGTGGTCGAGGTGGTCACCGGCTGCAAGGCCCACCACCGGCTTCCCGATCGTGGGTGCAAGCTTGCGGTGGAAAGTATGGTCTCCGCGTTCCAGGAGGGCGACCTCGCTGGGGGCCTGACCTCCGGGCTACGGATACTCGCGGACCAAACAGACTCCTAATGCTGTCTGGCATCGAGGGCTGCCCCGGCCGCATACTCGATCGCGTGACGGAGATCCGAACAACATCCCACGACCCTGGGGTGAAGTGGGATGTCCTGCCAGAGCGGATCCGACCGGAGGACTGGGTCACAGAGCAGGCCGACCCGGCGGTGCCCGGTTCTGTGATGGTCGCCGAAGCCCGGCGGCCTCCGGAGGGGTTTTACCCGGGTTATTGACCGCTCACGCCCCGGCGTCG
>JBOHFU010000057.1:0-12594 GCA_050699675.1 Pseudonocardiaceae bacterium | reverse complement strand
GCGCCGGGTCCGGCCAGCTCCTGGAGCACCGCCTCGGCGGTGCCGTGCAGCTCAGTGGGCAGATTAGTGGAGGTCATGTCGCCATGCTCTCCCATCACTGGCGACAACCGCCCCGTAGGCTCGGGAGCGTGCAGCTCCGAACGACGCCCACCGAGTCCGCAGCCGACGTCGTCGCCGGGTGCGCGCGGCAGGCGCAACGCGCCGCTCCCACCCTGGCTACCGCGTCCGACGAGGCGATCGGCGCTGCGCTGCACGCCATGGCGCACCGGCTGGCCGCCTCCGCCGCCGAGGTGCTTGCCGCGAACTCCGCCGATATCGCCGTAGCCGAGCAGTCCGGGATGACCCAGGCGCTGATCGACCGGCTGCGCCTGGGTACGACCCGGCTGACCGAGATGGCCGACCAGCTCGCCCTGCTTGCCGAGGTCCCGTTCCCGGCGCGGGACCGGGTGCTGGAAGATCGTCCGGACGGGCTGCGGCTGATCGAGCGCCGCCGCCCGGTAGGAGTGGTGGGCGCGACCTTCGAGGCCCGGCCCAATGTCACCGTCGATGTCGCCTCGCAGCTGGTGAAATCCCGCAACGCCGGGGTGCTGCGGACCGGGTCGGCGGCACTGCGCTCCGCGCTGGCGTTGCGCGAGCAGGTCATCGCGCCGGCGCTGGCCGACGCCGGGTTGGACCCGGCCGCCGTGCAACTGGTGCCCGACCCACGCCGGGACTGCGCCATAGCCCTGGTGCAGCAGCCCGAGCTGATTCCGCTGGTCATTGTGCGGGGCAGTGGAGAGACCACCAGCACGCTGGCCGCCGAGGGAGCCCGCCATGGGGTGCGGGTGTTGGCCCACGCCGCCGGCGGTGGGGTGCTCTACGTCGACGCCGCGGCCGACCTCGAGCTGGCCGTCGAACTGCTGGTGGCCGGGCTGGACCGGCTGGGTGTCTGCAACCGGGTCAACCTCCTGCTGGTGGCCGACAGCGCCCCGGACCAGTTGCATGACGCGCTACTCGAGGCCGCCCGGCAACGCGGGATAGCGCTGTCGCTGCCGCCGCACGATCACCCGCTCGGGCACGAGTGGGCGCTGGACACCGGCCGGGAGGCGACGTTGACCGTGAGCCGGGTCACCGGTCCGGCGCATGCCGCCCAGGTCGCCAACGAGGAAACCTCCGGACTGGCCGCCACCATCGTCACCAGCGACGAGGCCGCCGCGCGCGAATTCCTGGACAGCTACGCCGGCACCGGGGCGTTCTGGAACGCCAGCACCCGGCTGCTCGACGGGTTCAAGCTACGGAGGGTTCCCGAGACCGGGATCAACGTCGATCGGGTGCCCGGCCCGCGCGGTCCAGTCACCTTCGCGGACCTGTACCTGCGACAGTTCGTGGTCGTCCCTGCGCGCTGACGGGTCAATTGGTATCCTGAAAGGCTTACCCGAACCGTTTCACGGTGCAAACCGAAGATCGAGTGTGGAGCCCATGACCCCCGTTAGCGACAAGTTCGGACGCCCGCTACGAGACCTGCGGATTTCGGTGACCGACCGGTGCAACTTCCGCTGCTGCTACTGCATGCCGCGCGACGTGTTCGGGACCGACTTTCCGTTCATGGATCACTCGGAGCTGCTCTCGTTCGAGGAGATCGGGCGGCTCGGGGCGGTCTTCGCCCGCCTGGGTGTCAGGAAGCTGCGGCTCACCGGTGGGGAGCCCTTGCTCCGGCACGGCATCGAGCGACTAGTCGAGCAGCTGGTCGGCATCGAGGGTGTGGACGACGTGGCCCTGACGACTAACGGGTCGTTGCTGGCCGGAAAGGCGCAAGCGCTTCGGGATGCCGGGCTGAGGCGGGTCACGGTCAGCCTGGACTCACTTGACGAGCCGACGTTTCGGGCCATCAGCGACGTGAAGATCCCGCTGGCCCGGGTCATCAAGGGCATTGCGGCCGCTGCCGACGCCGGCCTGACCCCCGTGAAGGTCAACACGGTGGTCAAGCGCGGCATGAACGACAGCCAGGGCATTGTCGACCTCGCCGGTTTCGGGCGCGAGCACGGCTACGTCGTCCGCTTCATCGAGTTCATGGACGTCGGCGCCACCAACGGCTGGCGGATGGAAGACGTCGTCCCCGCGGACGAGGTCATCGAGCGCATCAACGCCGTCTGGCCGATCGAACCGATGGATCCCACGTACGTCGGTGAGGTGGCCACCCGGTACCGCTACCTCGACGGGGGTGGCGAGGTCGGCGTGATCGCCTCGATCACCAAGCCGTTCTGCCGCACCTGCTCCCGGGCTCGGCTGTCCGCCAAGGGCGAGTTGTACACCTGTCTGTTCTCCGGCGCCGGCCACGACCTTCGCGCGCTGCTGCGCAGCGGCTGCAGCGACGACGAACTCCACACCGTGATCAGCGGTATCTGGCAGGGTCGGACCGACCGCTACTCGGCGCAGCGAACGACCGAGACGGCCGGACTCGCCAAGGTGGAGATGAGCTATATCGGTGGCTGACGCTTCGGCGTCTCCAGGCGTCCCCTCCGGCGGTCCGGCTAGGTGGTCCTGCGGATGAGCCTGAGGTAGCCGGCGACGACGAGGATGGCCAGTGCCCAGACGAGGGCTTGGAGTATCCAGGCGGACGCGGTGAATGCTGAGCCGAGAGGGCTGGCGGTATCGAAATCACAGCGGTTGCCGGCGCCCGTGGGGGCCAGCGGCAGGCTGTGGTCGATACCTACTCCGATCTGTTCGATCAGTGAGCATGGCGAGTTGGGATTGTCGGCTTGGCTGGTGTGCGCAGTGACGTAGCGGCCTGGCCCGACGGTAGTGTGCCCGGCGGCGACACCCAGCCCGGCCGCAATCAGGAGCACCACCAGGAGGGCGACGACGATACGGCCGCTGCGGTAGCCGTACCCGGCGAGTACTCCCCACAGCCGGTGCGTCCCTTTGACCAGCGGTCCACCGAGTTCACCACGATCATGAAGGTCCTGTTGCTGGGCGATGAGGACATCCCGGGCGGTGGCCTCGCGGCCGGTGGCTTTCAGCACGGCGGCAAGCTGCTGGTAGGGCTGGGGCCGGTAGTCATGGGTGTGGTGGGTGATCAGGTGCAGCCACTCGTGCCAGCCAACCGTATGAAGTGATGTGTAGACGAGGCCGGATATCGCGAGCCGACGCTCCGGTGTGGCGCAGGTCGACCTGTTTGCAGTGCCGTGCGGGCAGATGACTTGTGCAGGCAGGAACAGGTGCTTGGCCTCGGCGTCCTCCAGATCGAGGACAGGCCCAGCCGGGTTGGTCAGCATTGCGCCGTTGAGGTTGAGTTGGCCGCTGACCTGGGCGTCGGGTAGCCGCACGGCGCCGTCGGTGCTGTGCCCGGTGGCGGTGAAGCCCTCGGCGAACATGTCGCTGCCAACCCGGAGGTGGTCGCCGATGAGGGCACGGCCGGCTTGGTTGGTCAGCTTGGCGCCGTTGAGGTTGAGTTGGCCGCTGATCTGCGCGTCCGATAGCCGCACGGCACTGTCTGTGCTGTGCCCGGTTGCAGTGAGACCCTCGGCGAACATGTCGCTGCCGACCTGGAGGTGGTCGCCGACGAGGGCCGGCCCGGCGTAGTTGGTCAGTTCCGCGCCATCCAGGTTGAGTTGGCCGCTGATGCGCGCGTCCGGCAGCCGCACCGTGCCGTCTTCGCCGTGTCCGGTGGCGGTGAACCTGTCGAGGAACACACCACCGTTGACCTGGAGGTGGTCGCCGATGAGGGCCGGCCCGGTGTTGTTGATCAGCTGTGCCCCGTCCAGGTTGAGTTGGCCTCCGATGTGGGCGCCTGGCAGCCGTACGGCGCCGCGTTCGCAGTGTCCGGTGGCGGTGAATCCCTCGGCCAGGACCAGCCCGCCCTCGACGTGGAGTCCGTCGCCGATGAGGGCTGGGCCGGCTTGGTTGGCCAACTCGGCGCCGTTGAGGTTGAGTTGGCCGCTGATGCGGGCGCCCGGCAGCCGCACCGCGCCGAGTTCGCCGTGCCCGATGGCGACGAAGCCACCGCCGAACACGTCGCCGTAGACGTGGAGTGCGTCGCTGATGAGGGCCGGGCCGGCGTCGTTGGTCAGGCGCGCGCCGTTGAGGTTGAGTTGGCCGCTGATGCGGGCGCCCAGCAGCCGCATGGCGCACTCTGCGCCTTGTCCAGCGGCGGTGAAACCGTCGCTGAGGAGCACATCGCCCTCGACCCGGAGGCCGTCGCCGTCCAAAGCCGGGAGGTGCGAAGCGCTCAAGGTCAACCACGGCAAGCGGGCACCGGTCAGGAATACGGCGCGCTCGAAGTGGCAGCCTCGCAGCTCAAGCCCCACTACGGCCCGAACGTGGGTGAGATCGAGCGTTCCGGTGATCCGCGCACCATGGACTCGCACACCCAGCGGATCAAGACGGTCACCGCTGTGTCCCAGCACCAGCTCCCGGATCAGTTCGGCGCGGATGGTGTATCTGGGGTTCTCCGTTGCTGCCAGCTGTTCAACGGTGAGTTGGCTGCATGCTACTACACCGCCAGAGGTCAAGGCATCAACCAGCGCCCGTTCTCTCGATGAGACCCCGCTGAGACTTTTGCCCGCCACGACTTTCCAACGGCCGATCGGCCACCCAGGTGTTCAGCTCATCGCCGCCGGAGCTGACCCGGAAGAGCCTACCGGATGTCGCCTAGGCTGCGCCCATGTCTGGGCGGCGACTCGGGGTCATGGGCGGGACCTTCGACCCGATCCACCATGGCCACCTCGTCGCTGCGAGCGAGGTGCAGGCCCGGTTCGGGTTGAACGAGGTCGTGTTCGTGCCCACCGGGATACCGTGGCAGAAGGGCCAGCGTGAAGTAAGCCCAGCCGAAGACCGCTACCTCATGACGGTCATCGCCACGGCGTCCAACCCACGGTTCTCCACCAGCCGGGTGGACGTCGACCGCGGAGCTCCCACCGTCACCGTGGACACCCTCACCGACCTGCGCGCCCAGTTCCCCGACCAGGAGATGTACTTCATCACCGGGGCTGACGCGCTGGCCCAGATCTTGTCCTGGAAACGGGTCGACGAGCTGTTCGAGCTGGCCCATCTGGTCGGGGTGACCCGCCCGGGGTTCCGTCTGGACGGTGAGCACTTGTCTGACCGCGCGGTGAGCCTGGTCGAGGTGCCGGCCATGGCGATCTCCTCGACGGACTGCCGGCAGCGCGTCGCCCGCGGCCTGCCGGTCTGGTACCTGGTGCCCGACGGGGTGGTGCAATACATCAGCAAGCGCGGGCTATACCGTGACACGCGCCCATGACCCGGGATCGTGTCCACCACACCCGCCATCCCGTGGTCGCCGATCTGCTGAGCACTCAGCACGTACGCCACCGGATCACCGCGCCGCCAGCGGATTGTGTACCTGCCCTCCAGGTGCACCCACCCGACTGGCGCAACCCTGGGCGCAGCTCCACCGCGGCTCATGCTCGCCCGCCCGCGGCTTGCGCCGCTGCGCGCACGCTGGTAGTCGTTGCGACAATTCGCTCCCGGAGCTGCACCAGGATCAGCCTGCAGGTGATCGGGTCGGTCATCGTGCGCTCCTCGGTAGGCGGCTTGCATGCGCCGACTAATATTCACGATAGTAGTAAATATTGAAAGAGGGAGTTAGGGTGTGGTTGACTCAGCCTGTCTGCGGCGGACGCTGCCGTACAGTCACTGCCCGATGAGAGGGACCGTTGCCATACCCTTACTTCGCACTCTGCGGGAATTATGTCCAGACAAGATCAACTGTCCGGCCATTCGCCTCGGTCCGGCCGGAGACCTGTTCGTGCAAGGCTGTGTGGTGACAGACCCAGTCTTGCTTGCCGAGCTGGACCTACCGCCAGGCGAGGCTGTTGTGCGGATCCCGGCGGTCGCAGCCGCAGTCCTGCTGCCCGAACTATCAGCAGGGAGCACCTCAGCATGATTACCGATCTTGATGAGTTGGGCGCGCTGCTGGACGCTCGCCGCCGCACGCTGTTCCGGTTGGAGACCCTCGACGTCTACGAGGTGGCCTCCGACGGCTCGGACTACCGGCGCTACCTCGACGGCGAGCACGAACCGGAGTGGGCGCGCAAGCAGCCGTGGCTGGACGAGCTGCGTACCGAGCGGGACTCCGGTTACTACCGGCACCGGGTGCACGTGTTGCGCACTCCGCTGGGCCCGTACCTGCGCTACGAATGCGAATGGGGCTACGCCTACAACCTGCAGGCGGGCGAGGACATCCGCATCCTCGACCTCGCCGACACACCCGAGCCGCCGGGTCTGGTGGATCACGACTTCTGGCTGGTAGATGAGGATCTGGTCGTGCTGATGCACTATGACGACGCCGGGCAGTTCCTCGGCGGCGAGGCACTACCTGAGACAGAGACGCCACGCTATGTGGCCGCCCGCGATTCCGCTTGGACAGCCGCCACCCCATTCGAGCCGTGGTGGGCGGCCCGGCCGCAGTACCATCGCTCAGCCGGATTGGTGGGGTGAGCCCGAGAGGAGCCGGTTGAGCAACACCGTCCGCCCTGACGAATTGTCCGCTACGCTGCGCCGTCTCCGGCAGGACGCTCAACTGTCCGGGATCGAAGCGGCGCGGACTGCTGGCCTGTCCCAACCGAAGATCAGCCGCCTGGAGACCGGCAAGCAGGTCCCCTTACCAGCCGAGGTGGAGGCATTATGCCGGGTCTACGGCGCCCCAGCACGCACGCGGCAACAAATGCTTACGATTGTCCGAGATTTGCGCGAGGAACAGGTCTCGGCGCGAGTGATGCTGCAGCGCGGTGCCTACCGGATGCAGGAGCGCATCGGCCGCATCGAAGCGGCATCCGCGCTGGTCCGGACCTTCCACCCCGCGCTGGTGATCGGGCTGCTGCAGACCCCCGGCTACATCCGCGCCATGCTCGGTGAGAGCCTGTCCGACGACGAGATCGAACGGATTGTGGCCGCTCGGGGTGAGCGGCAGCGGCTGCTGGACACTGACCGGGAGTTCGTGCTGGTTATGACTGAAGGTGCGCTGCGCTGGCACGTCGGTTCTCCTGCTGTGATGATCGCGCAACTGCAGCATCTCGCCGAGATTACCCGGCGCAGCAACGTGCGGCTGGGCATCATTCCCTGGACTAAGCCAGTGCGGGTCGGCGCCCTGCACGGCTTTCACCTTTACGACCGGCGGGCGGCGATCGTCGGCACCGAGACCGCCACGGCCATCATCACCGACGCGCGCGACATCGCCGACTACGAGACCTGCTTTGCCACCTACCAGGCACTCGCGGTGTATGACGCTGATGCCCGCCAAGTCTTCGACCGGCTCTCCGACGAGTACCGCACCCTGGACCAATGAGGCGTCAACCGTGCCGTGACCGGGTCGATGTCCCCGCACGGCTGGTCACCGAGGTGCCCTGTGCGAGGCTGGCACCACTTGGCACCAAGCCCCAGGCATACCCTGCTGGGGTGCGCAGCGGTTCCTTGGTAGGGAAAGAAGTACCTGTTCCGAGGATCCGCCGGCTCTCAACCCGCGCGTGACAGCAGGCGTACCACGGGCGGGTTCCGGTAGCCGAAGCGCCGAACTATGCGGACAACCACGTCGCGCCGCTGCCCGTCGAGCGGTCCGGCGCCGACGGCGTTCATAACCCGGTTGATGACGTGGAACAGCGTGCCGATCCGGACCGCCTCGTCCAGCGCCTCGTACGCGACGCCGGCGTCGCGTACGACCTGGACGTCGGCTCCGGTCAAAGCCTCCGGTTCTCGCGACATCTTTTCCAGGAACGCCAGCGCTGCCCTGGCCTCGGCCCGGATCGGAGCCGAGGTGACGCAGTCGAGGGCAGCGTCGGCTGGCGCCTGCCCGACGTAGGAGACGGCGATGGCGCGATGGCCGGTGGCGCAGGATGGGCACTCGTTTGTCTTCGAGGTGTGAGCGGCGAACAGCTCACGCTCGCCGACCGTCCACGAGGATTGTCCGCGCATCAGCTCCTGGACGAGGTCGAAGAACGGTGTGCCGAAGAACCGGTGCCGGTAGCAGCCAACGCTTACGATCTCGGGCGGGTCGGACCGGGTCAGCCGTGCCATCAGCCGCAGAGTGAGTGCGGCGGGCCGATCGTGGCCGGTGTCGAGTACAGCCAGCCGCATGTCAAGCCTCCTCGATCGCTCGGCGGGCCGCGTCGAGTCGCCGCGCGGCCGCGCCCACCGACGCCACCACGATGGCCTCGAAGATTTTGTCCTCGGAGTAGCCGCCGTCCCGCAGCCGATCGACATCGGTGTCGGCGATCCGGTAGGCGTGCTCCGCGACTGTGTCGACGAATTCCGCGAGCATCGCCGGGAGGGCATACGGGGAGGTCGGGCGCGACCGTGCCGCGGTGGCCGCGAACACGGCGCGGCGGGTCTCGGGCGCCAAGCGGCCAGGTGCTGACTGGACGTGGCGAACGAGGTCGCGCCAACGCTCGTTGCGGGACCGCGGCACCGACTCCGACCTCCTGTCCCTTCCCACCGGCCTCGACAGTAGCGCGCAGTGCGACACCGCTGCGGCCTGGACCGGACCCGTGTCAACGTGCACCGCGTCGACCACTCCGAACACGTACGCTCACCTGTGGTTAGGCGCGGACAACCGGGGTGTGCACGGGGCCGCGGGCAGTCGAGCGCCGGTTGCCGGAGCCGAGCAGAAGGAGAGACGTGTCAGCCACTGATCACGCACGAGAGCTGGCATTGACCGCGGCGAACGCTGCGGCGGGCAAGAAGGCGCACGACATTACCCTGCTCGACGTGTCCGACCAGCTGGTGATCACGGACTGTTTCGTGATCGCCTCGGCACCCAACGAGCGTCAGGTCCAGGCCATCGTGGACGCCGTCGAAGAGAAGATGGCCGTCGCCGGGGCCAAACCGGTGCGCCGCGAGGGGGCCCGTGAGGGGCGCTGGGTGCTGCTGGATTTCGTCGACATCGTCGTGCACGTGCAGCATTCCGAAGAACGCTCCTTCTACGGCCTTGAGCGGTTGTGGAAGGACTGCCCGACGATCCCGTTCAAAGCGGATCCTCCAGCCGACCTTGAGGCGGACGAATTGGGGTGACCCTGCAGCGGCTGGTGCTCTGGCGGCACGGCGAGACTGACTACAACGCGGCGCTGCGGATGCAGGGTCAGCTTGACTCGCAGCTCACCGCCATCGGTCTCGGCCAGGCCCGCCGGGCAGCTCGTCCCCTTGCGGAGCTGAAGCCTGAGGTGCTGGTGACCTCCGACCTGTCCCGCGCTGGGGATACCGCAGCAGTGCTCGCCGCCGAGACCGGGATGCCGCTCAGGGTCGACAAGCGGCTGCGGGAAACTCACCTAGGGACGTGGCAGGGCCTGACCCACGCCGAGGTGGAGGAGCTGTACCCGGGCGGCATCCAGACCTGGCGGGGTGACCCGGAATGGGCCCCGCCGGGTGGCGAGACCCGGGTGGAGGTGGCCGGGCGGGCCGCGCACGTGGTCGCCGAGCTCGACGCGGGCGGCCACGAGACCGTAGTGCTATGCACTCACGGCGGGCTGATCGCTGGTCTGACGCCATTACTGCTCGGCTTGCCGGTTTCGGGCTGGTCGGTGTTCGGTGGGATCAGCAACTGCCACTGGACGGTGCTTATCCGCCGCGGCTGCGGCTGGCGGCTGTTGGCGTACAACACCGCCGCTGGAGTCTGAGCGACTCCCAGGCTCGAGGTCGCTGAGCAGGTAGGGCCGCAGCCGGGCCGCTGACGGACCCTACGCTGATGATCGTGCCCGTTGCCGTCGTCACCGACTCAACCGCTTATCTCCCGGACGGGCTCGCGGAGCGCCATGGTATCCGGCAGGTTCTGCTGCACGTCCTGGTGGACGGCCGCCACCGGCTGGATGGCGTGCAGCTCGGGCCGGCCGAGCTGGTGGCAGCCCTGGCGCGACGGGCCACGGTGAGCACCTCCCGACCGACGCCGGGGGAGTTCGAGGCGGTGTACACGGAGGCTCTTCGGGCCGGCGCCGATACCGTCGTATCAGTGCACCTTTCCCGCGCACTGTCGGGTACGTGGGAGTCCGCCCAGCTGGCCGCCGCGCAGGTCGGCGCTGACCGGGTCCGGGTGGCCGATTCGCGCTCCGCCGGCATGGGCCTGGGCTTTGCCGCCCTCGCTGCGGCCACCGTCGCTGCGGCCGGCGCCGATCAGGCCACCGTGTACGACACTGCTGAGCGGGTCGGCGCTCGCACCCGGGCCTTTTTCTCGGTGGACACCCTGGAACATCTGCGCCGTGGGGGCCGGATCAGCCCGGCGGCCGCGCTGCTGGGTACTGCGCTTTCGGTCAAGCCGCTACTACACGTCGACTCGGGACGGATCGTGCCGCTGGAGAAGGTTCGCACTGCCACCCGCGCACGGGCTCGCCTGGTCGAGCTGGCGGTGCAGGCAGCCGGCTCGGACCCGTTAGATCTCGCGGTACATCACCTCGGTGCGGCCGACCGAGCGGGGGAGCTGGTCGAGCAACTACATGCCCGGCTCCCGATGCTGAAGCAATGCCTGATCTCCGAGGTCGGGGCAGCGATCGGCGCGCATGCCGGGCCGGGGATGCTCGGTGTGGTTGTGCTGCCCGGCGGCCTGCGGGAGCAGTTCGCCGCTGGTTGACCGGGATCCTCACCCGTGGACCGCTCGCCATGCGTCCCACACCTCTGGTCGCAACTTGCCGCGCCCGGGCACGGGGATGTCCTGAGTGCGGGCCCAGGCACGCACTTCGGCGGTGGAAGGGCCGGGTGCGGTGGGCGCCTTGTCGAGTTCGCCGGACGCGACGCCGAGTCGCTGCGCAGCCGTGGGTTCGGTGGCTGCCCAGGTGTGTGCGGCGCCCAGGTAGCGGTAGGTCCACTCTTCGGCGAGCGGCCGGGTTTCGCAGAACACCAGTGGGACGGTGGGCCACCGGATTTGGAGCTCGGCCAGCCCGTCAACGACCACCGCGGGGCGCACCCGATCAAGTTTAAAGATCGCCGAGTAGCGGTCCTCGACCACGACAGCCGCGCGGGGCAGACCGGCGAGTTCGGCCAGGGCGTAGCGCAGTGTGCCGCCGGTGAGGCTGGAGACCAGGTCGGGCAGGGACTTTCGTTCCACGGCGGCGACCAGCCGACCTTCGACGGTGATGCCGTAGTCCCCGCAGGGCAGCGCTCGGCGCACGGTGCGCGCCTGTTGGTTGGCGAAGCGGTAGCCGTACTGCTCGTGGGAGTCGACCACGATCTCCAACTCGGTGATCCCGGCCGCTCGGGCGGTGGGCGTGCGCACGTCCGGGCGGGCCTGCTTGCGGGTGCGCGGAGACTGCCAGAACACGGCATCGCGACCGCGGGCCGTGGTGAACACGATCTGCGAGCGGTTCTCCCGGGACCGGTCGAGAACCAGATCGATCGCTGCGCCACGCCGGACGCAGGACCGCACGGGCACGTGCTCGACGATGTCGGGGGTCTGCGGCCACTCGCTGGGCTCGACCGGATAGCAGTACAGGGCTTTCGTTCGCGGCCAGGTCCCAGAGGTGCGGAACACCATCCCGTCGCCCAGCGGCAGGCGCAGCAGGTAGGCCAACCGTGACTCCGGATCCGGATTACGGGCGATCAGCAGCTCCACGGCGTCAGTATGAACCGCAACGGTTGAGTGCTGGCATCCATGTCGGACGTCGTTGCGGACGGCCGAACAGAATTCCTGCTGATCACGATCGGGTATCGGTTATAGTGCACCCGTGGCCGCCATCGCGAAACCTCGCCGATTTGCTGGCCCCTGGCCCCAAGTGGGCGCCGTAGGGGTCGGGCTTTGCCACGTCAGATGCGCTGATTGACCTCGCCGGGCGAGCCCACGGGCCAGGGGCACTGCATTCCCGACCCGCCCGCTCGTTTCAGGAGTCCGTCATGACCGCTCGAGTCTCCGCCGATCAGCTGGCCCGCGACTTGGCCGTGCGAGATCTCGCCGAGCCAGCCGAAGGCCCCCACGCGATCCAACTCATCGTCGACCGTGCAGTTCGCGCACTGGCGCAGTGGGGGAGATGCGAGGTTCGCTGGTGGCTTGGCGACCGGATCGTCACCATCGAGGACAACTACGACAACCTCGGATTCGATCCTTCGGACATCACCCGCGACGCGCGCTACACCAGGTACGTCGACGACCGCCGCATGCTTCGCAGCCACTCCAGCGCGATGATCCCGGCCGCGCTGCGGGCGCTCGCCGAGGATCCGGCCGAGGACGTCCTGCTCGTGTGTCCGGGGATCGTCTACCGTCGCGACGCCATCGACCGGCTGCACACCGGGACCCCGCATCAGCTCGACCTGTGGCGTGTCACCCGCCGCCCGATGGCCGAGGCCGACCTGGACGAGATGATCACGGTGCTGCTCGAAGCGCTGCTGCCGGCAGCAGTCGACCGCAGGGAAGCCCGGGTCCACCCCTACACCCTCCGCGGCCGTCAAGTGGACGTCCCCCACGGCGGTGAATGGGTGGAAGTCGCCGAATGCGGCCTGGCCCATCCCGATGTCCTCGCCCGGGCCGGGCTCGACACCTCATGGAGTGGACTGGCACTGGGCATGGGGCTTGACCGGATGCTGATGCTCATCAAGGCGATCCCGGACATCCGATTGTTGCGCTCCACCGATCCGGCGGTCGCGGTGCAGATGATCGATCTCGATCACTACCGCCCTGTCTCGACG
>JBOHFU010000056.1:0-12733 GCA_050699675.1 Pseudonocardiaceae bacterium | reverse complement strand
ACGAGCCGGACCTGGCCGAGGTCCGCCAGCGCTTGGAGGCCGACCCCGAGCTGCTGAAGCGGGGGCCGCTGGCGGTGCTCTACGCGATCCTGGACCGGATCGTGGACGACTACCTACCCGTGCTGCACGGGTTGCGCAACGACATCGACGAGATCGAGGACCAGGTGTTCCGCGGAGAGCCCAATGTGTCGCGGCGGATATACCAGCTGTCCCGCGAGGTGATCGAGTTCCAGCGGGCCTGCGACCCGCTGCTCGACGTGCTGGAGTCGCTGATCAGCGGGGTCAACGGCTTCCCGCTGGACGTGGAGCTGCAGCGCCAGCTGCGGGACGTGCAGGATCACGCGGTGCACGTCGTGGAGCGGGTGGACGCCTTCCGGCAGCTGATCGCCAACGTCTTGACCGTCAACTCCACGCTCGTTGCGCAGCGGCAGAATGAGGAGACCGCCAAGCTCACCGCGGCGAGCCTGGCGCAGAGTGAGGAGGTCAAGAAGATCTCCTCGTGGGCGGCGATCCTCTTCGCGCCGAGCGTGATCGGCACCGTCTACGGGATGAACTTCACCCACATACCGGAGTTGCACTGGACCCTGGGCTATCCCATGGCACTGGGTATGATGCTGCTCGTCTCAATACTGCTTTATGTCCTTTTCCGTCGGCGCGGCTGGCTTTAGCCCCTGCACGGGACAGTGCCGAGTAAGCACCGCCCAGCAGGTTGCAGCCACCGCAGGTGAGCGGGCCGCTACCGGCCCGCGGCCGGGTGTACCTCGCAGTCCGGGCCTGGGAAGACCAGACGTTCGCGGCCGTCGTCGAACCGGACGAGGAAGGGTGGCTGGCCGTCTGGCCCCCGTACCTCCACCACGTCGCCCATGCGATCGGGCCGGTTGACGGTTCGGCCATGTACGCACAGCCGGTCACCGATGGTCGCTCGCATGATGGATCACCTCGCTGGCACGGGTCGATTTCGCTCTACCAGGCTCGACGCTAGGCCCGTCGGGTGCTCATCTCAACCGCCTAGCCGGTTGAGATGCCGGCAATCCGGGTTTGCGGCATGGGCGCGCGCGGCTGACACACCGGGCGCACGCGGCTGACACACCGGGCGCACGCGGCTGACACACCGGGCGCACGCGGCTGATACACCGGGCACAGGAGCCAGACGCCGGGCGAGGGGGATGATGGGGCGCGTGCCTGCTGTGCGACCAGTGCTGCGGATCGGGCCTTACCGGGTCGACCCGCCGGTCGTGCTCGCGCCGATGGCCGGGATCACCAACGTGGCCTTCCGGCGGCTGTGCCGGGAGCACGGAGCGGGGTTGTACGTCTGCGAGATGATCACCAGCCGCGCGCTGGTGGAACGGCACCCCAGCACCCTACGGATGATCAGCTTCGACGCCGCGGAGCAGCCCCGCTCGATGCAGCTGTACGGGGTCGATCCGGTGACGGTCCGCAAAGCTGTGGAGATGGTGCGCGACGAGGACCTCGCCGATCACATCGACCTCAACTTCGGTTGCCCGGTGCCGAAGGTCACCCGCCGGGGGGGCGGTGCCGCGCTGCCCTACAAGCGGGCCCTGTACGGCGAGATCGTCCGCTGCGCGGTCGAGGCGGCCGGGCACCTCCCGGTCACGGTGAAGTTCCGGATCGGCATCGACGACGAGCACCGCACGTTCCTCGACGCCGGCCGGATCGCGCAGGACGCCGGGGTAGCAGCGGTGGCCCTGCACGCGCGCACCGCCGCGCAGCGCTACTCGGGCACGGCAGACTGGGACGCCATCGCCGCGCTCAAGCAGGCCGTCACGTCGATCCCGGTGCTGGGCAATGGAGACATCTTCGCCGCCGCAGACGCGATCCGGATGGTCGAGCACACCGGCTGCGACGGGGTCGTGGTGGGCCGCGGCTGCCTGGGCCGGCCGTGGCTGTTCGCCGAGCTGGAGGCCGCCTTCGCCGGCACCCCGGCCCCGACCCCGCCGGCCCTGAAGCAGGTCGCGACGATCCTGCGCCGCCACGCGGTGCTGCTCACCCGAGCGCTGGGCACCGACAAGGGTCTTCGTGACCTGCGCAAACACATCTCCTGGTACCTGCACGGCTTCCCGGTCGGCGGGGACGTGCGGCGCGCGCTGGGGATGGTGTCCAGCTTCACCGAGCTGGATGACCAGCTCGCCCAGCTGGACCCCGAGGCCCCGTTCCCACCCGGCGCCGACGGTCCCCGGGGCCGCCAAGGCTCGCCCGGCCGGGTGGCGCTACCCGAGGGCTGGCTGGACGACCCGATGGACCGCACCGTCCCCGCGGGCGCCGAGCTGCCCCATTCCGGCGGGTGAAGTTGAGCACCGAGTACGATCTCTCACCCGGACGGCGTAACACAAGGTCCACATCACACCTGGTCCAGGGGAGGAGGTCAAGGTGCGAACCGGCAAGGTGCTGGTCGCCGCCGTGGCCGTCCTGGTCTTCCTGGCCACCGCCGCAGGATGGACCACCACGCAATGGCTGGACAAACAGCTCCGCGACGTGCTCGCGCTCGATCCGCACTCCGCGGCGATCACCGACGCGGAAGCGCAGCGCGGCGACGAGAACGTCCTGCTGGTCGGATCGGACAGCCGGGTAGGTGCACAGGAAGAAGACAACGTCGGCGACACCGAAGGAGTAGGAGGTGCCCGCTCGGACACCGTGATGATCGCCCACCTGCCCGCCGACCGATCTCACGTGGTGATCGTCTCCTTCCCGCGGGACCTGCAGATCCAGCGGCCGCGGTGCGACGTATGGGATCCCGTCTCGGGTATTTACACCGGCCGGACCGACCCCGGCGCCAGCATCACCAAGCTGAACACCGCCTACCAGGTCGGTGGGCCGCTGTGCGTCACCAAAGTCGTTCAAGATCTCTCCGGGCTGGCCGTGACCCGGTTCGTCGGTGTCGACTTCCACGGATTCCAGAGCATGGTCGACGCGGTGGGTGGGGTGCGGATCTGTGTGGAGCAACCGCTCAAGGACGGCCGGCTCGGCACGATCATCCCGCGGCAGGGCTACACCACGATCTCGGGCGCCACCGCGCTGAACTACGTCCGAGCTCGGCACATCGTCGGCGACCCCACCTCCGACTACGGCCGGATCGCCCGCCAGCAACGGTTCCTGTCCGGGCTGCTACGCCAGGTGCTGTCGCCAGGTGTGCTGCTCAACCCCACCAAGCTGCACGCGCTGATCACCGCGGTAGCCGCGAACACCGTCGGCAGCAACGTTGACTCGTCGGCGCTGCTCACCCTGGCCCAGTCGATGAAAGGGCTGGACCCGGCCAACGTCACCTTCGTCACCGTGCCGACCACCGGAACGGCCAACAAGCACGGCAACGAGGAACTCCGGAAGCGCGACACCGCAGCACTGTTCCGGGCGATCATCGACGGCGCGGCGCTGCCCGGCGGGCAACCGCCAAGCGCGCAAGCACCGTCGGCGCAGAAAACCGAGAACCCGGCAGACGTCCGGGTGTGGGTGCTCAACGGCAGCGGGGTCGCCGACGCGGCCACTCAGGCGTCGGAGTCGCTGCAGGCCGACGGCTTCGGCGTACTCGGGGTGGGCTACGCCACGCAGTTGGTGGATGCCACGGTGATCCGCTACCTACCGGACCAGGAGGCCGAGGCGCGCACCCTGCTCGCCACCATTCCCCAGGCGGTGCTGCAGATTGACCAGGGTGCCCCCACCGGCAGCGTGGTGCTGATCGTTGGTCCCGACTGGCACCGTGACTTCCAGAGCGACTCCCACGGGGCGGCCGTGCCTCCGGCTGTTCCCCGGCCTGCAACCCCCGCCCCGCTGGCCACCGTCAACGGGGCCGATACCGCCTGCAGCTGAGCCGGTGCGGCCGTAGCCTCACCTTCACCGATGAATTCGTTGGCCCCTGCCACGGGGCGATCTTTCCGCCGTATTCTCGGGCCATGCGGGAGACCTTCCACACCGAACTGGACAAACTGATCGGCGACCTGGCCACGATGGCTCGGCTGGCCGGGCAGATGATGACCAACGCCTCGACCGCGCTCCAGCAGGCCGACCTCGGGCTAGCCGAGCTGGTCATCTCCGGCGAGGACGAGATCACGGCACTGTGCGACGACATGGACCAGCGCTGCGTCAACCTGCTCGCCCTGCAGGCGCCGGTGGCCACCGACCTGCGGGTGGTGATCGCGGCTATGCACACGGTGGGTGACGTGGGGCGGATGGGCACCCTGGCCCAGCACATCGCCGAGATCGCGCGGCTGAAGCACCCGACCATTCCGATCCCGGGCGACGTCCGCCCGGTGTTCGCACGGATGGGCGTGCTCGCTGCCGGTCTCGCTGAGGAGGCCGCAAACGCGATCGAGAGCCAGGACCCGATGTCCGGTTACCGGCTGGGGCAGGCCGATCAGGAGGTCGACGCGCTGCGCCGCCAAATCTTCCGCGTCCTGCTGTCCGAGGACTGGCAGCACGGGGTGGAACCGGCCGTGGACGCCGCGCTCATCGGCCGTTACTACGAGCGCTTCGCCGACCACGCGGTCTCGATCGCCCGCCAGGTCAGCTTCCTCGTCACAGGACAGCCTCCCGGGCGGTGATGCGGTCGCCGCGGCGTGCGGTCGAGATGTGCGACTGTGGAGTGGAGGTGAGCCCCGGAGCACCGGCACGGGGCGTCGGGCAGTTCTGCGCCACCCTGAGGCAGGCTGCGAGGTCCGCCAAGGCGGGATCAGTAACCTCGAAGGCCAGCACCGGCGACGTCGACGGGCCGAAGACCGCCGGATTGGTCGGGGTGAACACCGCGGTCAGGTAGTGCGCCCCGGCAGCCAACGTCGACGTGGTTACCGACGCGGTGCCGTTGCTGACCGGCACCGGATTACCGAGGTTGGTCTCCCCGTCCTTGAACTGCACGGTACCGGCCACCGTCGCCGGGGCGACCGTCGCGTTCAACGTCACCTGAGTACCCCGGCTAACGGGGGAGGCCGGGGACGTGGTCAGCGCGGTGCTGGTGGCCATCGCCCCAGTGGAAGCCCCGGCGGAAGCGGTGATCACGAAGGTCACCGGTGCCGAGGTCGACGAGCTGAAGGCCGCTGGGGTGCTGGGGGTGAACACCGCGGTCAGCTCGTGGGACCCGGCGGCCAGGGAGGACGTGGTCCCTGACGCGGTGCCGTTGCTGACCGCCACCGGATTACCGAGGTTGGTGGCCCCGTCCTTGAACTGCACGGTACCGGCCACCGTCGCCGGGGTGATCGTCGCGGTCAGCGTCACGGGGGCGCCCTGGGCGACCGGGGAGGCCGGGGACGTGGCCAGCGCGGTGCCGGTGGCCACCGCACCCGTGGCAGAGGTGGTCACAAAGGTCACCGGTGGCGATGTCGACGGGCTGAAGGCTGCCGGATCGACCGGGGTGAACACCGCAGTCAACTGGTGCGACCCGGCGGCCAGGGAGGACGTGGACCCCGATGCGGTGCCGTTGCTGACGACCACCGGATTACCCAGGTTGGTGGCCCCATCCTTGAACTGCACAGTACCGACCACCGTCGCCGGGCTGACCGTTGCGGTCAGCGTCACCGGGGTGCCCTCGGCGACCGGGGAGGCCGGGGACGTGGCCAGCGCGGTGCTGGTGGCAGGCGCCCCAGTGACCACGAACATCACCGCAGGCGAGGTCGACGGACCGTAGGCCGGCGGGTCGACGGGGGTGAACACCGCGATCAGCGAGTGCGACCCGGCGGCCAAGGAGGACGTAGTCCCTAACGCGGTGCCATTGCTGACGATCACCGGATTACCCAGGTTAGTGGGCCCGTCCTTGAACTGCACGGTACCGACCGCCGTCGCCGGGCTGACCGTTGCGGTCAGCGCCACCTGAGTGCCTGGAGCGACCGGGGAGGCCGGTGACGTGGCCAGCGCGGTGCTCGTGGCCGTGATCAGGCGCGTGCCAGCTGGCGGCGGGACGGTCAATGCCTGTCCACTGAGTAGCGGCCATCCGACAGTGAGCAACGCCACTCCGGTCAGGACGGCGACCACGAGGGCACTCAACGAGAGCAGGGCCAACGGTTTGTTGTTCCGCACGATCCGACTTTTCCTGTTCAGACAAGGGGGCGTTGACGGGGTCTAGATGGTGTGGTGGTGATGCCGCGATACGGGCGCATGGGAAGTTGGAGCGCTTGATCCCCCTGAAGCTGTCGATCGCTCCGGACGGGGCTTGCGTGCTGGCGTCCCGGCCTCGAACGTAGCCCTCATCACTCCCCCAGTGCGGTCCTCGCGTCAGCGGCGTTCTTACCTAGAGCAACGAGGCCGGACCTCATAAGGTCCGGTGTCCTGAAAAGCGGGAGGCTTGCCAACTCGTCACCGGCGAGTCGCCGGAACGTGGGCGGATCGCTCACCGTCGAGCGGATGGCCGCCGCGCGCTACGTCCCCGGCGCCTGGGGTGACCGCAGACGCCGGGGACGTGGTCAGCGCGGTGCGTGTGGTCGCCGCCGCGGGTCAGCGTTCGCTTGACGTCACCTCTGTCCGAGCAGGCCGGACGATGCCGCTGAGCATCCCCTCACCGACAAGAACGGACAGTCGTGCATCAAGAACAGGCCCTTGCCCGTTTAGAACCGGCATCGAGGTGTCAAGGATCGACGGTCCTCCATCGAGGACAACTACCCGGCCGTCCCGGCCGTCGAGAACGGACACCCGGACGTCAAGGGACAAACCAGATTGCTGGGAGACGATTACCTGCGATCCGACTCCTGACCCCGTTACCGTCAGCGGCACCGCTGGTGACGTCGACGGGTTGGCGGCCGCCGGGTCGCTGGGGGTGAACACCGCGGTCAGCGAGTGAGACCCGACAGCCAACGTCGACGTGGACCCCGACGCGGTGCCGTTGCTGACTGCCACCGGATCACCCAGGTTGGTGGCCCCGT
This sequence comes from Pseudonocardiaceae bacterium, assembly GCA_050699675.1. Lineage (GTDB taxonomy): Bacteria > Actinomycetota > Actinomycetes > Mycobacteriales > Pseudonocardiaceae. Next base: position 5,876 of record JBOHFU010000056.1, on the reverse strand, counting down.
CCTTGAACTGAACGGTACCGGCCGCCGTCGCCGGAGCAATCGCCGCAGTCAGCGTGACCGGGGTCCCCTGGGCGACCTGAGAAGCCGGGGACGTGGTCATGGTGGTGCTGGTGGCGGCGGCGTTGTTGTTGGTGGTGGCGGCGGCGTTGTTGTTGTTGGTGGCGGCGGCGTTGTTGTTGGTGGTGGCGGCGTTGTTGTTGGTGTTGTTGTTGCCGTTCGCCCCGGTAACCACAAAAGTCACCATCGGCGAGGTCGACGGGCCAAAGGTCGTGGGGTTGCTGGGGGTGAACACCGCGGTCAGCGAGCGCGACCCAGCGGCCAACGCCGACGTGGACCCCGACGCGGTGCCGTTGCTGACTGCCACCGGATCACCGAGGTTGGTGGTCCCGTCCTTGAACTGAACGGTACCGGCGGCGGTCGCCGGAGTGATCGTCGCGGTCAGCGTGACCTCGGTGCCCTGGGCAACCGGGGAGGCCGGGGACGTGGTCAGCGCGGTGCTTGTGGCTGTCGCGGCGGTGGAGTCGGTGGCCTGTGGGGTGGTGGTCCCCGGCGGCACGGAGTTGGCCACTCCACCGATGAGCAACGACGTTGCCACGACTGCGACAGGGACCATGCAGGCCCCCGCCGCATGCCAGTGGAGAAATCTGCAGCTAGGCATGATGGGCTTCACTTCCATTCCAGTCACGAAGTGGGCCAAGGACGCAGGTGGGACCAAGGACTCAGTCACCCGTTCCTCGGCATCATCGGCCTTCGAGTGCGCCCGAGATCAGATCGTCACGAGAAAAGACGCCGCCACAGGTGCAGGCAACGACAATCGAGCCGCGCGACGACGATTGCCCCCTCGCCAACACACCCTGATGCAGTAACTATGATCCGTGTGACGGAGGGCGCATGGTGTCACCCATAAGAGTGGATGTCGTCACCGTTCGAAGTAATTTCGTCACGTTTCGGAGGCGCTCGCACGCCCGTATGCGGGTGCCTGACCCTTCTCAGCGGCCGCGCGATGCAATCTACACAGGTTAGAACGAAAGACTTGTACGTATCCGGCCGTGCCGCGACTCTAGTGTTCAGCGCGGTCAGCTCGGTCTTGGACCGGGAGGCGCACCAACCCGACGCCGAGACCGTGCCAGGACGCGGAGGGGTCGACGACCGATGTCACACCGAACGCCGACTAGAACGCCGGCTGTTGGCGAAGAGGCGATGCTGGGGGGTGAATCGGGCGGCACTCCTGCGCCGCTGCGGAACGGGTGCCTGCCGACGCAGGGACTGCGGCGGGAGCGGCTGCTGGAACGACTGCGGACTCCGGCCCGCCTGACGCTCGTCCTGGCCCCCGCAGGCTGCGGCAAGACGACGCTGCTCGCGCAGTACAGCGGCGAAGCGTCGAGCCCGATCGTCTGGCACCGGACCGACCACTTGGACGCCGATCCTGCGCACTTCACGGCCAAGCTCGCCCGCGGGTTAGTCGACGGCGGCGTGCTGCGAGATATGCCGGAGGTGCAGGAGTTGGCCACCGCGCCAGGTGATGTGGACCGGTTCGTCGACACGGTGCGGGCGGCGGGGTCGGGTCCGGTCACGCTGGTGCTCGATGACGCTCACATGCTGATCGGCTCGCCGGCCGAGAGCTGCATCGAGTCGTTGCTCTGCCACGTCCCGGACGTCTCGGTCGTCCTCGCCTCACGCCGCGCACTGCACCTGAACCTGTGCCGGATGGAGATCACCCCGATCATCGTTGTGACGGCCGACGACCTCCGCTTCCGGTCGTGGGAGGTCGAGGTGCTGTTCCGCGACATCTATCGCGAGCCACTGCCGCCCGACGACATCGCCGCGTTGACCCGCCGCACTGAAGGCTGGGCGGCCTGCCTGCAGCTGTTCCACCTGTCCACCCAGTCCCGGCCGTTGAGCGACCGGCGCCGGGCGCTCCGCGCGCTGGCCGGTGGACCCCGGTTCGCCCGCACCTACCTTGCCAGGACCGTGCTGGAGGAACTCCCCGCACGGTTGCGAACGTTTCTCACCCGAACCTGCGTGTTCGAGGTGCTCACCGCGCAGCGCTGCGATCGCCTGCTCGATACCACGGACGCCCAGCTGCGGCTCGAGGAGCTGGAAGGGCTTGGAGCGTTGACTACCTCGACCGACGGTGGGCAGACGTTCCGCTACCACGAAGTCCTGCGGCGGCATCTGGAGGGTGCGCTCCTCGACGAGCTCGGCGCGAAGCACACCCAGCTGTGGTATTCCAAGGCGGCGTTGCTGCTTGAGGAACTCGGTGCACTCGGCGAGGCGGTCCGCGCTCACCTGCGGGCGGAGTGCTGGACCGAGGCCACCCGGTTGCTGCGCGACGACGGGGCGCGGGTGATCGCGGCCGAACCGACCACAGTGTGGCCCGACCTCGTACCGCAGCAGATGGTCGACGAGGATCCCTGGCTGAGTATGGCCGTGGCCAGGCGGCTCGCGGCGGAGGCACGGCTGCGCGAGGCTGCCCAGCGCTACCAGCACGCCGAGGCCCTGTTCCCCGATCCGAAGGATCGGGAGCGGGCAGCCAGGGACCGCCGGCTGGTCGAACTGTGGACCGAGGGGCGAGCGCAGCCCCAACTGCACTGGATGGACCGGCTGCGCGCCGCGGTGCACCGCCATCCCGGCTCGGTCCGAACTGAGCAGACCCCGGGTGATCAGCTGTGTGCCGCGGTCGCGGCACTGCTCACCGGCAATGTCCGCGCGGCGGGCGGCGCGCTGCGGGAGCTGCACGACGACCCGGACAGCGACGGCGTCCTCGCGCTGGCGGCCCGGCTCATGCATGCGGTTGTCGACCTGATGTCCGGCGCGGCCGAGGATGGGTCGGCCGAGCGGCTGGCCACCGACGCCGAGCGAATCGGTGAGGGGTGGCTGGCCCGCCAGGCGAGGGTGGTCGGCGCGTTTGGGACCGGCGACGCGGGGGAGATCCGGCGAGTAGTGGCAGAGTGCGACGGCGCGGGGGATGTCTGGGGCGCGCTGCTTGCCCGCGCTGCGGAGGCGTTGCGCCAGTTGCTGGCCGGGGAACCTGCGCAGGCAGCCTGGCGCGACGTGGCCGCGCGCTGCCGCGCGCTCGACGCTGGGAGTTTGGAGGCGTGGTCGCTGGCCTTCGCTGCGCTCGACGCCGCCGGGCAAGGCGAGCCGGACGCTGCATCGATGGCCCGCACCGCCGAGTCGTTCAGCCGTACGGTAGGTGTCTGGGGCGCCCAGGTGCTGACCGCGCTCGCGCTCGCCGCCACCGACGTCGGGGCCGAGGCCGGCCACCTCCGGCAGGCTCGTTCGCTGGCCGAGACGCACGGGCTGCCGTGGCCGGACGGGCTGGCCGGGCGGTTGCTAGGACCACCACCGCGCGCCACGCAGCCGGTGGTGGCCAGTCCGGCACCGCCCGTCGTGCAGCTGCGATGCCTCGGCGGGTTCGCGTTCGAAGTCGTCGGGCACCGCGTGGACTGGCAAGCGGTCCGGCCGCGGGCTGCGACGATGCTGCGGGTGCTCGCCATGCATTTCCCGCGGCCGGTGCATCGCGAGTTGCTGCTGCAGCTGTGGCCGGATCTCCCGGCCGACCGGGCCTTGCGCAGCATGCAGGTCGCGGTGTCCAGCCTGCGCTCGTTGCTGGCGCTGGGCGTCCAGCGCGGTTCGCTCGGCACGCTGGCGCGACACGGCGAAACCTACGCGCTGGTATTGCCACCGGGCAGCAAAGCCGACGTGGTCGAGTTCGCAGTCGCACTGCAGGCGGCGCAGCAGGCAAGACACGCCCGCGACACCGACGCCGAGCGCGCCGCGTTGGGCCACGCCGTCGCCGCCTACCGCGGGGAGCTGCTACCCGAGGACGGTCCCGCAGAGTGGGTCACCGACGCTCGCGAGCGCCTGCGGCAGCAGGCGGCGACCGCCGCCGGGCGCCTCGCCGAGCTGGGGCTGGCCTGCGGGGACCTCCGGTCGGCCATCGACGCCGCGCGCCGCAGCGTGGACATCGACCCGTTCCGCGACGCGTCGTGGCACGTCCTGATCGCGGCCTGCGGGCAGGCCGGCGAGCCCGCCGCTGCTGTCCGGGCCAGGCGGGACTACGCCGAGGTGCTCAGCATGCTCGACATCCCGGCCTCCCGCGCCGGGCCGTTGACCTCAGCCCCGGCCCGCTGACGCCAGTGGCATCACCTGGACCTGGTAGGGCAGGTGGGCCGGCCGGGCGTCACGCACCGCCCGATCCAGCCGGGCTCGGTTGACCGAGTCCGGATCGCTGACCCGCACGATCACCTGCAGCTGGGGACTTAGCGCGCCCGGTGGCGTGGTGCCCGGCTCAGCCGACCACCGGGCGCCACCGCTTTCGATCAGCTCAACCTCGCCCCCGGTGAGCAGCTGCAGGTAGTCGACCAAGCCGCGGTGGGTTCCCCGGTCCCGATGCAGGCGCGCGATGGCCGCCACCATCGCCCGCTGCCTGCTCTCCGGCCAGGTCTCATCGAGTTCGAGGCCCACCCACGAGGCCAACCAGGGCAGAAAGTCACGCGGGGTCAGCCACGGGTCAAGGTAGGCGTCGAGGCAGTCCAGGGTCAGAAAGACCGGGGCGAGCACAGTGTCGAGCCCCTCGGTGAAGCGCTGGGCCAGCGAGTCCTCGAGGTACACCCCGGGTAGCAGCTCGCCCAGTGGGTGCGCCGACACCAGGTCGGGGACAGTGCCGCGGGTCACGAGTTCGCCACTTCGACGACGTGCTCGATGGAGAAGGGCAGCGCGTCCGGCTCCAGCTCTACCTTGAGCCGGGAGCCCTCGACGGGCTGGCTGCTGCCCGGGTCGACGAGGTAGAGCTTGATATCCTCGACGGCCTCGACACCGGTCACCCGTTGCACTGCGGCCAGCAGCTCCCCGGCCTGCACAGCCCGGCCGAACGGCCAGCCCGAGCCGTCCAGCCCGCCGCGCAACGGATGGAGATGGCGGTACAGCGCGCCCAACGCGTCCTGGGTGACCCGGCGGGGGTCGGCGAGCGGCCCGAGCCGCACCGTCGCAACCGCTCTGACCCAGCGGTAGACGGGTGGCTCGATCAGTAGCCGGGTACCGAGCACCCGCCGCTCGTCGAGGTAGGTCGCGATCGTGGCGAGCACATCGGGACGTGGTTGCAGCGCGACGAAGGGCACCGGCTCGGATGGCTCGCCCGGCAACGAGGGCAGCACCACCAGCCGGACCACCGCGGCGTCGGCGCCCTGTCCGGTAATGCACTTCACCCGGGCCGCTCGCGGATCGGCCTCGCACGCCAGCGACTCATAGTCGCCGATCGTGACCGCCCGCCGTCGCGCGCGCAGGAATTGTGGCGCCCGCCGCTTGGCGTTGTCCACGTCCTCACCGTCCACACCGCCGGAGGCGGGCCTGCGGTTCTCCACCCGCGCGACGTAGGGCACCGAGGCGCGCAGCGCGGTGATCGCACCCCGGGCCACGTTGCCGCGATGACCGCCGCCGATCCGGTAGGACGGGATCTTGATCGCGGCCCCCTTCGGTGGGATCGCGCCGTACTGCCGGACCTGACCGTCGGGTTGCCGGACTCCCGGGCCGAAGACGATCTCGCCGCCGATCGGGTCGAGCACGAAATGCCGGTCCTCGGCGCCGCTGCCGGCGAAGTGCGGGACCTGGCGCCACTCCTGCCGCCCGTCGCCGGCCCCCACCTGCAGCACGAGCGGCTCGGGCCCGGCGACGACGGGACGGTGGGCCACCGGGAAACGCTGGCCGGACACGGCATCGGACACCCCGAGGACCTCGTTGTGGATGGTCTCGCTGTAAGCGGCGTCGATCGTGCCCCCGATGGTGAAGGCGCTCGCGCCGTGGATCTGCGGCGACGCGCTGTAAAACGGCTGCCCTGGTGCGGCGGGCACCACCCGGCACCGTAGCCAGCCGGC
>JBOHFU010000055.1:0-12762 GCA_050699675.1 Pseudonocardiaceae bacterium | reverse complement strand
GGTCTGCTTGCCTCGTACCAGGGTGAGCGCGTTGCGGGTGCTGGTGGCAAGCTGCCACGCCGCCAGTAGGGCGTCCGCATCGGCCGTTGTGAGCAGGCCCGCATCGGCGGCGGCCCGCAGTGCCGCAATGGTCGACTGGGTGCGCAGCGCCACGACCTGATGGGCGTGCTGCAACTGCAGCAGCTGGATGGTCCACTCCACATCGGCCAACCCGCCCCGGCCGAGCTTGGTGTGGGTCGTCGGGTCGGCGCCGCGGGGCAGTCGCTCGGAGTCGACCCTGGCCTTCATCCGACGGATCTCGGTGGCCTGCCGCGCGGTCAGCCCGCCCACGGGGTAGCGCACCGGGTCGATCTCCGCGACGAACCGCTGCCCCAGGTCCTCATCGCCGGCCACCGGAGTGGCCCGCAGCAGCGCCTGTGCCTCCCAGGTCTGTGCCCACTGGGCGTAGTAGGCCCGGTAGGAGGCCAAGGTGCGCACCAGCGGGCCCGAGCGCCCCTCCGGACGCAGGCCGGTGTCGACCACCAGGGGTGGATCCTGGCTGGGTGAGCCGAGCAGTTTGCGCACCGACTCGGCGACCGAGGAGGCGAAACGCACCGCATCGGCCTCAGCGTCGTTGCCAGCCTCCGCTGGCGACGGCTCGCAGACGAAAAGCACGTCGGCGTCGGAGCCGTAGCCCAGCTCCGCGCCACCGAGCCGGCCCATCCCGATCACCGCGATCCGGGCCGGCTGCGCCTGCCTGCGTTCGACCTCGGCGCGCAGCGCGGCATCCAGCGCCGAAGCCAGCACTGCCGTCCAGACCGAGGACAGTGCCGCGCACACCGCGTCGACGTCGAGTAACCCGAGCAGGTCGGCGAAGGCGATCCGGAGCAGCTCGTGGCGGCGCAGCGCCCGGGCGGCCATCACCGCGGCACCGGGGTCGCGGTGACGGCATGCGGTGGAGCGCAGCGATGTCGCCACCTCCGCCGGGTCGCGGTCAGCCAGTTCGTCCGGGTCGGCCAGTAGCTGCAGCGCCTCGGGCGCCCGAACCAACAGATCGGCCACCATCCGGGAGGTGCCGAGCAGGGTCATCAGCCGCTGCGCCACGACGCCCTCGTCGCGCAGCAGCCGCAGGTACCACGGGGTGTCGTCGAGCGCCTCGGATACCCGGCGGTAGGCGGCCAGCCCGCCGTCGGGGTCCGGGGTGTCGGCGAGGAATTCCAGCAGCACTGGCAGCAGCGCGGACTGGATCGCCGCGCGCCGGGAAACCCCATCGGTGAGCGCCCGCAGGTGCCCCAGCGCTCCCTGCGGTGAGGCGTAGCCCAGCGCGGCCAGCCGCGCCTTCGCCGAAGACTCCGACAGCCGGTAGACCTCGGTGGGCACCCTGGCCACGGCCTCCAGCAGCGGCCGGTAGAACAGCTTCTGGTGCAGGCGCCGGGCCCGGTGCGACTGCCGGGTGTACTCCCGCCGCAGCACCCCGAGGGCGTCGTGGCGCCCGTCCGGATGCATCCCCGCGGCGCGGGCCAGCCAGCGCCACCCTGCGGTGTCGTCGTCGGCCGGGAGCAGGTGGGTGCGGCGCAGCTTCTGCAGCTGCAACCGGTGCTCCAGCAGGCGAAGGAACCGGTAGGAGGCCGCCAGGTTCGCGGCGTCGTCGCGGCCGACATACCCGCCCGCGCCGAGCGCAGCCAAAGCCTGCACCGTGGACCCGACCCGCAGCGACTCGTCGGCACGCCCGTGCACCAGCTGCAGCAGCTGCACCGCGAACTCCACATCCCGCAAACCGCCGTGGCCCAGCTTGAGCTCCCGATCCACCAGCTCGGCGGGGACATGCGCGGCGACCCGGCGGCGCATCGCCTGGACCTCGGGCACGAAGTTCTCCCGGTCCGCGGCAGTCCAGACCAGCGGCGCGACAGCCGCCACATACCGGTCGCCGAGTTCGGTGTCACCGGCCACCGCGCGGGCCTTGAGCAGCGCCTGGAACTCCCACGTCTTGGCCCATCGCCGGTAGTAGGACAGGTGGCCTTCCAGGGTGCGCACCAGAGCGCCGGCCTTGCCCTCCGGGCGCAGCGCCGCGTCCACTTCAAAGCACGTCGACGCCAGCCGCATCGTTGCCGACGCCAGCTTGGTGGCGGCGCTCAGCTCGTCTTCGGAGTCACCCACGAAGATCACGTCGACGTCGGAGACGTAATTGAGTTCGGCGCCACCGCATTTGCCCATCCCGATCACGGCAAGCCGGGGTGGCTGCCCGTCCGGCCCCACTAGCTCGGTCACCGCGACAGCCAGCGCCGCGCGCAGTACTCCGGCCGCAAGCTCGGCGAGCGCTTCACCGACCTGCTCGAATGGCACCACCTTCAAGTCGGGTTCCACCACGGGGGCCAGATCAGCGGCGGCCAGCTCGGTAATCAGATCGCGGTATGCGGCCCGCAGCGCCCGATGAGCGTTGATACCGGTCAGCGACGCTCGGGTGCCCCCCGTGGTGCCTGGCGGCGGATCGGTCGGGTCCGCGCCGACCGCGGCAAGCAGCTGCTCGACCGCCCGGCCCGCCCAGCCCGGCTGAGCCGCGTCTGACCCGGCCAGCCCGCGCCAGCGCGCCGGCTTGGCGACCAGATGGTCCCCGAGTGCAGTCGACGAGCCGAGCACCGCGAGCAGCCGTCCGCGCACCCCGGGATCCCGGCACAGCGCAGCGTCCAGCTCGGCCCAGCCGTCGCCGGTGGCATTGGCCAGCCGGAGCAGGGTGCGCAGCGCCAGGTTCGGGTCGGGGGCACGGGACAGTGCCCACAGCGCGTCCTCGGCGTCCTGGCGGGCCTGACCGTCGCGCCACCAGCCCAGCCGGGTCAGCGCGTCCGCGGCGCCGTCGTCGGTGAAACCCAGCCGCGCCAGGGCCAGTGCGATGCGCCTGCCGTCAGTCACCACGCTAGTGACCGACCAGCGGGAGAGCCGGGCGGTCTCCCGGCCCGACCGATCCGACTGCGCCCGAACCGGCCAGCTCGCCGGCGGCCAGCGCCACGAACCGGGCTGCCAGGGGCCCCCAGACCTCCGCCATGTCGGCGTGTACCTGCTCCAGATGGTCGGGATCGAGCTGCCCGGGTCGAAACGCGGCGGCACCCGCGGAGTCGCGCCGTGCCCAGGACAACACGGTGGCGGGCGTGGTCTCGATGTGAAACTGCAGGCCATAACCGGCAGCGCCGACCCGGAAAGCCTGGTTCGCCTGTCGCGGTGATGAGGCGAGCAGGGTTGCTCCCGGCGGCAGCCGGTGGATCTCGTCGTGGTGGAACTGGATGACATCGGGGGTCAGCGGCAGTGCTGCGAACAGCGGGTCGAACGCGGCCGCGTCTCGCTTGGCGACGAGCAGGGTTCCGGCCTCGGGGCCATTGACGCCACGCCGGACGGCGCCACCGGTAGCCACCGCCAGCAGCTGGCCACCGAGACAGACCCCGAGAACCGGCAACCGGCGGGCCACCGCGCCGGCGAGCAACCACCGCAGCGCGGCCAGCCACGGGTGGTCGGCGTCGTCGTGAGCCCCCATCTCACCGCCCATGCAGACCACCCCGTCGACACCGTCGAGGCTGTCGGGGACACCGTCGGTCGCAGGCCGGCATAAGACGAGGTCTGCCCCGGCGCCGGCGAGCCAGTCGCCGAGCCGCTCCGGCGGATCGACTTCAGAGGGCTGTAACACAAGCAATCGGATACCCACCCCACGAGGCTAGCCGCGCCCTCCCGCACACCGCGTCCCGGAGACGGCGGGATGCTACTTGCGCCCGTCGGTGGACAGGGCGGCGACGAAGGCTTCTTGGGGAACTTCGACCCGCCCAATCGTCTTCATCCGCTTCTTGCCCTCTTTCTGCTTCTCCAGCAGCTTGCGCTTACGGGTGATGTCCCCGCCGTAGCACTTGGCCAGCACGTCCTTGCGGATCGCGCGGATCGTCTCCCGGGCGATGATCCGGGAGCCGATCGCGGCCTGGATCGGCACTTCGAACTGCTGGCGCGGGATGAGCTCACGCAGCCTGGTCGCCATCGAGGTGCCGTAGCCGTAGGCGGCGTCGCGGTGCACGATCGCGGAGAACGCGTCCACCGGCTCGCCCTGCAGCAGGATGTCCACCTTCACCAGGTCGGCGATCTGTCCGCCGGCCTCCTCGTAGTCCATCGAGGCATAGCCGCGGGTGCGGGACTTCAGCGCGTCGAAGAAGTCGAACACGATCTCGGCCATCGGCAGGGTGTAACGCAACTCCACCCGCGACTCCGACAGGTAGTCCATCCCCAGCAGGGTGCCGCGGCGGCCCTGGCAGAGTTCCATGATCGTGCCGACGAACTCCGACGGGGCGATGATGGTGCACTTGACCACCGGCTCGTGTACCTCAGCGACCTTACCGTCGGGCCAGTCCGCGGGATTGGTGACGATCTGCTCGGTGCCGTCGTCGCGGACCACCCGGTAGACCACGTTGGGCGCGGTGGAGATGAGGTCGAGACCGAACTCGCGCTCCAGCCGATCCCGGGTGATCTCCAGGTGCAGCAGGCCGAGAAACCCGCAGCGGAAACCGAACCCCAGCGCCGCGGAGGTCTCCGGCTCGTAGCTCAGCGCAGCGTCGTTGAGCCGTAGCTTGTCCAGGGCGTCGCGCAGCTCTGGATAGTCCGAGCCGTCCATCGGGTACAACCCGGCGAACACCATCGGCTTGGGGGTGCGGTAGCCAGGCAGTGCCTCGGTGGCACCCTTGCGCTCGCTGGTGATGGTGTCCCCGACCCGGGACTGCCGGACGTCCTTGACCCCGGTCATGAGGTAACCGACCTCGCCGACGCCCAGGCCGTCACACGGCTTTTGATCAGGCGAGATGATGCCGACCTCGAGCAGCTCGTGGGTGGTGTTGGTGGCCATCATCCGGATCCGGTCCCGCGGGCTGATCCGCCCGTCCATCACCCGGATGTAGGTGACCACGCCACGGTAGGAGTCGTAGACCGAGTCGAAGATCATCGCCCGGGTGGGCGCTTTGTCGTCCCCGACCGGGGCCGGGACCTGCACGACTACCTCGTCGAGCAACTCCCGCACGCCTTGCCCGGTCTTCGCGCTGACCCGCAGTACGTCGTCGGGCTGGCAGCCGATGATGTGCGCGAGCTCCGCGGCATATCGGTCCGGCTCGGCTGCCGGAAGGTCGATCTTGTTGAGCACCGGGATGATCCGGAGGTCCTTGTCCAGCGCCAGGTACAGGTTCGCCAGAGTCTGTGCCTCGATGCCCTGCGCGGCGTCCACCAGCAAGACCGCGCCCTCGCATGCCTCCAGCGCCCGGGACACCTCGTAGGTGAAGTCGACGTGGCCGGGGGTGTCGATCAGGTGCAGCACGTGGTCGACCCCGTCGACCCGCCAGGGCAGCCGGACGTTCTGCGCCTTGATGGTGATACCGCGCTCACGCTCGATGTCCATCCGGTCTAGGTACTGCGCGCGGTAGCTGCGCGCGTCGAGCACGCCGGTGAGCTGCAGCATGCGGTCGGCCAGGGTGGACTTGCCGTGGTCGATGTGCGCGATGACGCAGAAGTTGCGAATCAGCTCGGGAGGGGTGAACGTCTTGTCGGCGAACGTGGTCACTCAGTAGTCCTCAATGGCGGCAGGGGATCACGCCATGGTCGCACGCGACGGTGAGGGCACCCGCGCCGCCGGGACCATGCCCGTGTTCTCGTGCCGGCCGGCAGTCTGCGTTGCGCGATTAAGAGGTTCGAGCGAGCACCTCGACGTCAACCGCGATGTTCGGTGCTGCTGCGATGGCTGCGTCGAGGGTGACCAGCGGAACTTTGAGTTGCTCGGCCAGCGCAACGTATAAGCCGTCAGTGAAGGTCAGGTTGTGCCGCAGCTCCCAGGCTCGCGGGAGTAGCGCACGGTGTTCGAAGCGCATGATTTCCAGGGCGCCGAGAGCGTCGATCGCAATGCTGGCCCGCTCGTCGCTGAGTGATCCATACCGCCACTGCCGGCGCACGGCGCTACCCGCCTCACCGTCAACGATGGCAGGAGCCACCAACCGCTCGTCGACGAGGCGGTCAGCTGCACCCGCCGATCCGATAATCACCTCGACGATCACCGAGGCATCGACGACGATCACCCGGCGCGGTCCCGCTCAGCGCGGATGTCCTCGATGATCTCTGTGTCGGTGATGCCGGTGGCGGGCAGCTCCCGCAGGTGGGCGAAGATCTCCGCGTTGCGGCCGACGCGGCTGGTCAGCTCCAGTTCACGCAGCGCGAACCTGCTGAGGGACAGCCCAGCCGCCTCGGCTCGCCTGGTCAGCTCGGCATGCACGTCGTCCGGCACGTCCCTGATCTGGATGACCTTCGCCATGCACCTAAGCTACACCCACTTCGGGTGCACCAGGTTCGCCGAGCCGGCGCGGGTGCTGAAACCGGACTCCTCTCCGTCCTGACCGCCCTGTTCGCTCTCGGCTGCGTGACGCCGACTGGTCGCGGCAGGGATGATCGGGAAAGAGAACCCCCGGCCTATAGGAGACCCATCGTGACGATCGTTCCGCTGCCCACTTTCGGACGCCGGGAAGCCGCGGCCGCCGCACTTGCCGCCAAGCACCGTCTCCAGGTGTCCTGGGCCTCCATCGCGAAGACCCTGGACCGGTCGCTGGTGTGGAGCACGTCGGCCGTCCTGGGTCAGCAGCCGCTGGACGCCGAGCAGGCCCGCGCGGTGGGGAGCCTGCTGCACCTGGACGAGGACGTCGTCACAGCCCTGCAGTTACCGCCGGTGCGCGGTGCGGACATGATCGATGCCACCGAACCGGTGGTCTACCGGCTGCAGGAGATGGTGCAGGTCTACGGCAACACCCTGGCCGAGCTTATCCGCGAGGAGTTCGGTGACGGCATCATGAGCGCCATCGATTTCGAGCTGTCCTTCGAACGCCGCGAAGACCCCAAGGGCGACCGAGTGCGGCTCATGCTGGATGGGAAGTTTCTACCCTACCGGGTGTTCTGAGGCCGCTGGTCGACGCGTAGCGGGTGATCAGCAGGCACCTCGACGATCACCAGTCGCAGACCGTCGGGGTCGGCGATCCACATTTCATCGAGCCCCCACGGTTCCCGACGCGGCTCCCGAAGCACCTGGACCCCCCGCGCGACGAGTTTGGCCGCCGTCGCGGCCAGGTCCCGGACCTGCAACCACACCGCGGTCGCCGCACTCGGGTCCGCAGCGGACTGCCCGGACACCTCGAGGAACCCGCCCCCGAGGACGAAGACCGTGCCGCCAGGGAATTCACGGTGAACGGCGAGGCCGAGCACGTCGCGGTAGAACACCGTGGAACGCTCGCGGTCGGTTGGGTGGAGCAAGACACGGCTGCTCAGTACCTCCATACCGCTGTCCTACCGGCTTTCGTCCGGGGTTTCATCTGGTGTGGTCATGCTGGCTGTTACGATCGTCCACCGTGCCGCGCGACGGCACCCCCTCCCGAAGGCGAGATCGAAGGTAAACGCGTGGCGAACATCAAGTCGCAGCTGAAGCGGATCCGGACCAACGAGAAGGCACGCCTGCGCAACAAGTCAATCAAGTCGTCGCTCAAGACTGCCGTCCGCCGGTTTCGCAAGGCTGCGGCCACCGGCGAGAGGGACCAGGCGCTGGGTGAGTTGCAGACCGCCAGCCGGGCGCTGGACAAGGCCGTGAGCAAGGGCGTCATCCACCGCAACCAGGCGGCGAATCGCAAATCGGCGATGGCCAAGCGAGCCGACCAGCTGTAACGCTCGTCACAATGCCGCCTTCGCGGGAAGGAGTACGTCGGCGGGTCAGCGGCGGCGGGCGGCGCACAGCGCGAGCACCGCGCGCTCCAACGCGTACTCGGCGTCCGCGGCGACTCCTTTGACGTCGGCGTTGACTGCGGCGACCAGCTGGATCGCTTGGGCCAGTCCGTCGCGCTCCCAGCCGCGGGCCTGCGCCATCGCTTTCTTCACCTTCCACGGTGGCATGCCCAGCGTGCTGGCCAGCCGGTACGGGTCGCCACGGCCAGCGGCGCTTACCCGGGCAACGGTGCGCACGGCGTCGGCGAGTGCGTCGGCGACCAGAACGTGCGGCACACCCAGCTGCATCGCCCAGCGCAACATCTCCAGGGCACCGGCGCGATCCCCGGTCATCGCCTTCTCCGCGACGGAGAAGCCGGTGACCTCGGCGCGGCCCCGGTGGTAGCGGCGCACCGCGGCCTCGTCCACCGAGCCGCCGCTGTCGGTGGTCAGCTGGGCCGCGGCGCAGGCGAGTTCGCGCAGGTCGGTACCGACGGTGTCAATCAAGGCGGTGACGGCGCCGGCGCTGATCCGCCCACCGGACCGGTGGACCTCGTCACGCACGAACGCCGCCCGGTCCTCGAAGCGAGTGATCCGGGGGCATTCGGTGACCGAGGCACCGGCCGCGCGCAGTCCGTCGGCCAGCGCCTTGCCTCGACCGCCGCCCGCGTGCATGACGACCAGGACGATGCCGTCGGATGGGTTGCGTGCGTGGTCCAGGACCGCGTTGGCGATGTCCTTGCCCGCCTCGTGGGCGGCGAGCAGGACCACCACCCGGCCTTGTGCAAACAGCGACGGGCTGACCAGCTCATCGAGTTCACCCGCAACCAGGTCGGTGGTGCGAACCCGGCGAACTTCAGCCTCTGGATCGGCCCGCCGCGCGGCATCCACCGCAGCCTGCGCGGCCCGCTCAACCAGCAGTTCCTCCTCGCCGAGGACCAGGTGTAGCGGTGCGGACATCACCGTCGGGGGGCTCACGCCGCCCATCCTTGCACCGGACCCAGACGCCTTCCGCGCTCCCGCATGGTGGACCCGGCTGGGCGGTCGGTTCCAACTGACGTACGGTGATGAGCACAACCGAATACCGCTCATCCAGAGGGGCAGAGGGATCGGCCCGACGAAGCCCCGGCAACCGACGCTAGCTGACGCGCATCTCTTCATACCGCGGGGTCGCTTGCGATCACGGTGCCAATTCCGACCCGCCGTGCGGGAGAGATGAGGAGAGACCTCGCGATGACTGGCATGTTGGAGACCCGGACCACCGCTGCCCTCGACCTGGGCCCGGCGCGCCGACTGGTGTGCCGGGAATGTGGATCTACCACACCGCTGGCTGCAGAGTTCGCTTGTGCCGAGTGTTTCGGCCCGCTGGAGGTCGGCTACGACTTCGGCTCAGTCACCCGCACGGACATCGAATCCGGGCCCCGGTCAATCTGGCGCTACCGCGGGCTGCTGCCAGTGCCGCACGACGTCGACGGGTATCCGAACACCCAGCCCGGCCTGACCCGGCTGATCCGCACCGACCGGCTCGCCAGCGCACTGGGGATCCGCAGGCTATGGGTCAAGGACGACACCGGCAACCCCACACACTCCTTCAAGGATCGGGTGGTAGCAGTAGCGCTGGCCGCTGCCCGGCAGCTGGGCTTTCGGGTGCTGGCCTGCCCGTCGACCGGCAATCTCGCCAACGCGGTGGCCGCTGCGGCCGCCCGGGCCGGGTGGGAGTCGGTGGTGCTCATCCCCTCCTCGCTGGAGCGGGCCAAGGTGCTCACCACCGCTGTCTACGACGGGGCGCTGATTGCGGTGGACGGCACCTACGACGACGTCAACCGGCTGGCCACCGAGCTCGCTGCGGAGCACGAGGACTGGGCCTTCGTCAACGTCAACGTCCGCCCCTATTACGCCGAGGGTTCCAAGACACTGGGTTACGAGGTCGCCGAGCAGCTTGGCTGGCGGCTGCCTGACCAGGTCGTGGTGCCGATAGCGTCCGGCTCGCAGCTGACCAAGGTGGACAAGGGTTTCCGGGAATTCATTGAGCTGGGCCTGGTGGAACCCAAGCCCTACCGGGTGTTCGGGGCCCAGGCCACCGGCTGTTCCCCGGTCTCCACGGCCTTCAAGGCCGGCCACGATGTGGTCGCGCCGGTCCGACCGGACACCATCGCCCGCTCGCTGGCGATCGGCGCGCCCGCCGACGGCCCCTACGTCTTGGACGTCGTCCGCCGCACCGATGGCGCGATCGAGGACGTCACCGACGCCGAGGTGGTCGAGGGGATCCGGTTGCTGGCCCGTACCGAGGGGATCTTCGCTGAGACCGCCGGCGGGGTGACGGTGGCCTGCGCGAAGAAGCTGGTCGAGTGCGGGCTCCTGGACCCCGATGCCGAAACCGTCCTGCTCATCACCGGCGATGGGCTCAAGACCTTGGATGCGGTGGAGGACCACCTTGGACCGCGGGCCACTGTGGCGCCGAACACCAAGGCCGTCCGCGAAGCCCTCGGAGATTGATCGCACGGCATTCCCCGCAAATCCCCAATGGACGGTAACGCTCGGTATAGTCTCGCGGTCGTATGAGTGATGGGCCCTCGAGGCCCGGCTTGTGAGTCGCGAAAGGAAGCGTACTTCGTCGATGGTCGCCAGCCATTCGTCCGCCCCACCCAGCTCGTGGAGGCCGACGGCGCGCACGCTCGCAGCGTTGTTCGCCGGATCTGCCGTGATGTTCGCCTCTACTGTTTTGAATGGGGACTCACTGCTGCCAGCCGGGGACGAGGCGGGGTCGATCACCGAGCCGCTGGCCAGCCCGACCGGCATCGGCCCGAGCCCTAGCGGGTCGGTTTCAGCCCCTGGCCAGCACACTGTGGGAACGCCGGGCGCGGCCTCACAGTGGGATTCTTCACGGTGGAGTTCGTCCCCGGGGGATCTCCCAGTGTGGCGGGCGCCAGTGCAGCAGCCGCTGCGGCAAGGTACCCCGGCTACGGCGGTCCCCGTCGAGGTCGCCTACGAGGGATCGGCCGCCTCCGGAAGTTCTGTGGCACGCACCGCGGCACCCGAACAGCCTGCCGACAGCGCCGGTTTCGACAGGCCCAATTCGCAGACCGCCGATCCGCGACATGGCGGGCCGTTCGACGGCCTGCTGAACAGCGTCTTCCATGTCGCGAAGGCGCTCTCACCCTGACCAGCAAAACCGGTAGGTGCGCGGCGCCGAATCCACCTTAGGGATCTCGCCCAGCCGCTCCGCGCACCACTACCTGAAGACCAGTACCACCCGCCGCTACTGCGACATCGCCATTCAGGTCGGTGCGCATCACCCGAGAGCCGACCTTCGCCAACGCGTTGAGTACGTGCTGGCTGGGATGACCGTAGCGATTGCGGGCTCCGACGCTCACAATCGCCACTCGTGGTCGCACCGCGGCGAAAAACTCCTCGGCGGTGTAGCGCGAGCCGTGGTGCGGAACCTTGAGCACGTCGGCCCGCAGATCGGTCCTGGCTGCCAGGAGGTCCGCTTGGGCATCGAGCTCCATGTCCCCGGTGAGCAGCACGCGCCCGGCGGGGGTGGTCGCCCTCAGCACGACCGAAGTGTTGTTCACGGTGGTGCCGTCGGCCTCGGCTTCGGGGTCCCCGACGGCCGGCGAGGCCCGCAGCGGGGCCAGCACGTCGAGGACCAGGCCGGGCCAGGACAACCGCTGTCCAGCGGTCACCGCGACCACCGGCACGTGTGCCACGGTAGTGGCCCGCATCACCTCGGCGAATGCCCATGGTGGGCTACGTCCGGGACCGAGCGCGACCGCGCTGACGGCCCGCCCCCGCAGCGCGCCGACCAGCCCGCCGACGTGGTCGGCGTGCAGGTGGCTGATCACGACCAAGGCGAGCCGCCGGATCCCGAGGCGGTCCAGGCAGGCCGCCACCAGTCCCGGGTCGGGCCCGGTGTCGACGAGTATTGCCCGATCCGGCTCTGCGGTGGCCAGCACCACCGCGTCGCCCTGGCCGACGTCGCAGGCCGCCACCGCCCAGCCGGCCGCTGGCCAGCCGGGCACCACGTAACGTGTCGGCACCAGCACAAGCAGGGCACCGGCCAACCCGGCCGCCGCGAGCACCCGCAGCCGGTGTGCCCGCATCGCGAGCAGCACCGCAACAGCGAGCAACGCCAGCAGCAGCGCACCGGAAGCCCCTCCAGGCCACCGCATCACCCCGTCGGGGACTGCGGCCCCATGGTGACCGACCGCCACCAGCCAGCCCACCGCCGGTCCAGCCAGATGCACCACAACGGCGGCGGCGCCGGGGTGCAAGGACCCGAGCACTGTGGCGAGCACACCGAGCACCGTCGCCAGCGCGACCGCTGGGGTAGCCAGCAGGTTGGTCATTACCGCCACCAGGCTCACCTCACCGGACAGGCCCGCCACCACCGGCGCGGTGACCACGCAGGCGGCAGCGGGGATCGCGAGTGCCTCGGCGATCCCCGGCGGCACCCCGTGGCTGCGCAACCCGGCTGCCCAGCCAGGCGCGAGCAGCACAAGCCCACCGGTGGCCAGCACGGATAGCGCGAACCCCGGGTCACACCCCAGCGCCGGATCGACCAGCAGCAGGACGAGGACCGCAGCGCACAGCGCGGGGACCGCCGAGCGGCGGCGGCCGAGCATCAGGGCCAGCAGGGTGACGACGCCCATCGCGGCGGCGCGCAGCACACTCGGCGAGGGGCGGCACAGCACCACGAACCCCACCAGCACCAGCCCTGCCAGGATCGCCGCGGTGCGCGGCCCGGCCCGAGCGAGGCGGGCCAATCCCAGAACAGCCCCACACACGATCGCCACGTTGGCCCCGGAGACCGCGGTGAGGTGGGCAAGACCGGCGGCACGGAACTCGTCCTCGACGGTGGGCACCATTGTCGAGGTGTCCCCTACCACCAGCGCGGGCAGAAGTCCGGCCGGCTCCGGATCGAGGACCCCGGCCGCCAGCCGCAGCCCTGACCGCAGCCGCTCGGCAACCCGTTGGACGGCGGTCGGCGCCGCCAGCACCTCCGGCCGATCTTGCACCCGCAGCACGGCCACCGTCAGGTCG
>JBOHFU010000054.1:0-12824 GCA_050699675.1 Pseudonocardiaceae bacterium | reverse complement strand
TGATGCTGCAGTCCCTCTGCCAGTACTGCGTCGACCCTGTCAGCGGTGATAGGAATAAGCGCCGCATTAGCGGTATTCCCAGGAATAGCCCGGAGAGTGTCCCGGACCCCCACCACGTCTCGATCGATGGATCTGACCGAAATCACGAGGAAACTCAGCAATGCGATCACCACGAGAACGACGACGACGGCCATGCCTATCGCGACCCACCAGAAGGTGATCTCTTCAGGAGCATATCCGGGCATCACTAACCTCCAAGCCGAGCTCGTCCGCGTTCCAGACCTCCGATGATGACCTCAGCGTGGTCGATCGTCTGTCGCAGATCCGCCAACGGGAGCGTGTTCCGGTATGACTGCTGCAGGGCCGCATTGATCTGTGGTGCCTGACGGGCGATCCGCGCAGCGAGGACCAGGATGGGGGCTACCAGCGCCACCACAACCGAGATCACCACGACAGCGATCGCGAAACCCAGATACCAACCGAACAGATTTGCCTCACCGGGCCCGGGTGCCTGTTGCGCAAACCACACCATCCCGCAGCCCTCCTTTCGGTAGCTGTGTTGTTACAGGGCACAAGACCTAACGGTCCGGTATCGTCGTCACACAAGTCGTCTCAAGGTAACCCAAGACCGTCTGTGTCGCCGTCTGGAGATTGTGGTACTCCTTGACATGCTCAGCAACCTGCCGCATCAGATCGTCCTTGTTGGCGGACCTGACTTGCGAGCTGCACTCCTGGTGACCACAATTGAATTCATACATCTGAAGAACTCCTTCCATTCCGGCAGACGGCACCCGACGTGGGCGCCATCGCGCCAACTACACCTGCTCCGCCATTGACCTCACGGGTGCAAGGTTGGCGTTCACCGAGGGAATAACCTCCGGCACTGTCCTCGTCTGATAAGCGATCGCGCCTACGCCCACGATGATCGTACCGAGGGTCCAGGAGATGTGCCTCAACTGAGAAATTACCTTCAACAACGAAATGCCAATAACTGCCACGACCAGCAAGGTGGCCAGTAGCGTGACCCACGCGGCTGCAGGCATGACTTCCTCCTCCTCGATCGTTCCTCAGGTCATTCGCTCGCTAGACGCCCAGTGCGCCCAGCAGATGACCAACGCGTTTCACGTAGCGGGTCGCGCCGATGGAAACCTCCTTGACCGTGCTGTCCGTTTCCGCCAACAGCTCCGGAACGTTGTCGAGCTCCCCGGTCAAGATGACCCCATTGTACAGAATCTCATCGCACGTCACTCGGATTCGATCCACTGGCGTGACGATGCGCATCATCAACACGACAACGATGGGCAACACCACGAAGATCAGGATCAGGTTACCGATCCACCACAAGATCATGTCCGGCCTCTCTTTCGCTCAAGGATCGTCGTCATCACGAGCTCTTCCGGCCGAACAGCCCGCCGAAGAACCGCTTAAGTGCCGTCATCATAGCCTGCATGCCGATGCTGAAACCCTTTACTGGAGCAACGGTGCGCTGTGTGGGGCCCTCACCCCGCGAAGCTCTTCCGATGTCATCCGCAATGCACTTGGCGAAGCTACGCATGATGACATTCGTGACGTCCTGAACCATTCCTCTGCCGAACTGCGCAGCTGCGCCGGAAAGCTGGAGGTCTTGGGCTACCTTGACGCGCGTCCCTGTGCCAGACGGCACCATCGTCGATGTCACCGACATGGTGGCCTGGCCCTTCCCCTTCTCCTCGGACCCGGAGCAGTTCATCACGATCCGCTTGGCGGCCTCGTCGCGCTCCACGATCTTCGCCGTACCGGAGAATTTGAGTGACACCGGCCCCATCTTGGTCGTCACTCGGCCCTTGTACACGTCGCCGTTGACATCCGTGAGCTCGGCACCCGGCAGGCAAGGCGCTATCCGCGGCACGTCCTGCATGTGCTTCCACACCTGCTCGAGCGGCGCAGCAACCTCGAACTCGTTCTCGATCAGCATCGACTACTCGCTCTCCTTACCACACGCTCGGTTCCGCGACTTGCATTCACGGCTTTGTCCCCGATCCGGCGAAGGAGATAGGGTCCTTCTCGAACGCCTTAAGACACCCTGCACAGCAGAAGTAGTACGTGGTCCCATCGTGATCCATCTTGTGGCGTGCGGACCCAACCTCCACTGTCATACCGCACACCGGGTCGATCGCTTCCTCAATCTCGGATATCGCCGCCGGCGCACCCTTGGCCAGCTCACCAGCCGCTCTCAGTTTCACCAACTCAGCCAGAACCCCTACCGCAATCTCGCGATGAGAGACTCTTCCCAGATCAAGGCCGGCCGGCACCTTCACTCGGTCGAGGGCTTCCCGTGACAGCCCCCGGCCCTCCACGAATTCGAGCACCGACTTGCCCCGCGGACGGGAGCCCACCAGGCCCACGTAGGCCGGACCCGCAGCGAGGGCCTGCTCTACTGCCTCTTCGTCGTGATGACCCTGCGTGGCAACGACAACAAGTGAGCGCCCATCGACCCCAGCCAACTTGAAGTCCAGTGCACTGACGACGCACTCTGCCGAGGGGTGACTCTCGGCAGAGCCGCCATCAGGGTCGACGAGCACAGTCCGCCATCCGATCGCCTGTGCCATCTGCACAAGGGCTTCCACCATGGGTGACCGTCCGACGACAACGAGGTGGGGCTTGGGCTCTACAGGTTCGATGTAGATCTCCAAAGCCCCCTCGCTCTGGCACGACATCGGCACGTAGCTGATGCCTTCCCGCACTGCCACGGACTCAAGCTCGTCAGGAGTGCCGAGGAACACGAGGCGCGGCACACCCTCGGCGAGGATGTGCCGCGCCTCGCGGACAACGACCGGTTCTGCGCAGGCGCCACCAATCCAGCCAAACACCTGCCCAGATGGTGTGATGACAGCCCGGCATCCTTCTTTGCCCGAGGACGGGCCGCGCCGCCACACAACGGTAGCCAGCACGAACGCCTCACCCCGCTTCGACAGCTCGCGGGCATGCTCAAGGACGTCCCACCCGTCCATGGTCATCGAGTCTACCTATCCATCGGACTTGACGGGAGGCATCCCCGATATGTCACGCTTGTACTTCATGGCCTCCCACACGCGGTCGGGCAGCAGAGGCATGTCGATGTTACGCACACCCGTGTCATCGATGGCATTCATCACCGCGTTCACGAATGCCGCCGGCCCGCCGACAGCGGCGCACTCGCCAACGCCTTTAGCGCCGATCGGGTGATGCGGTGACGGCGTAACAACCTCGTGGAGCTCGAAGCCCGGAGTTTCCCATGCCGTTGGCAGCAGGTAGTCCATGTAGTTCGAGCCCACGCAGTTTCCGTCGGCATCGTAGGTGATGAACTGCATGTTGGCCATCGCGTATGCCTCGGTCATGCCACCCATGATCTGACCCTCGACGATCATCGGGTTGATGCGCACACCGCAGTCATCGACTGCGACCATCCGCAGCACGTCCCACACGCCGGTCTCCGGATCGACCTCGACCGTCACGATGTACGCCGCGAACGGCCACGTCATGTTCGGCGGGTCGTAGTACGCGTTGTTCTCCAGCCCTGGCTCCATACCATCGGGCATGTTGCCGTAGGCCGCCATCGCGCACTCCTGGATGGACACGCCATTGTTCGGCGCGCCGCGCACGTAGAAGCGACCGAGCTCCCACTCCACGTCCTCCTCGGACACCTCAAGGAGGTGCGCCGCCAGCTTCCTCGCCTTGGCGCGGACCTTGCGGGCCACCATGGCGGTCGCAGCACCGGCCACCGGCGTGCTGCGGGACGCGTAGGTGCCCATGCCGAACGGTGTGTTGTCGGTGTCGCCGTGCTGGACGAGGATGTCGGCGGCAGGGATGCCGAGCTCGTGAGTGACGATCTGCGCGAACGTCGTCTCGTGGCCCTGGCCCTGGGTCTTCGATCCGATCTTCAGGATCGCCTTCCCGCTTGGGTGCACCCGCAGCTCTGCGGCGTCGAACATCTTGATGCCGAGAATGTCGTACTCGCGGCTGTTACCGGCTCCGAGTGGCTCGCTCATGGTGGAGATACCGATCCCCAGCCGCCGGCCCTGCGCGCGAGCTTGCTCCTTCTCGCGCAAGAACTCGTCATAGCCGATGGCATCCAATCCGACGTCCAAACACTTCTCGTACTGGCCTGAGTCCAGCAAGAATCCGTAGGGCGTACGGAACGGGAACTGATGGTCCTTCACCAGGTTGAGCCGCCGGAACGCTGCCTGATCCATTCCCAGATCGTCGGCCGCGGCCTGGATTGCGCGTTCCTGGAAGAACATCGCCTCGGTTACCCGGAAGGAGCACCGGTATGCGACGCCGCCGGGTGCCTTGTTCGTATAGTGGCCCTGCGCGGTCATGTACGCGAACGGAATGTTGTAGGCTGCAAACGCGGAATGGATCAGTCCGATTTTGAACTTTGTAGGCTGGGCGTCCGAGAAGAAGGCTCCGTTGTCGCTGTCACAATGGAACCGCACGGCGAGGATCTTGCCGTCCTTGCGGAGCGCGATCTCGCCCTTGTAGTAAATATCGCGCGCGTAGTGGGTGGAAATGAGGTTGCCGGTCTTGTCCTCGATCCACTTGACCGGCCGCGTAAGCAGGATCGAACAGAGAATCGACGCGACATACCCCGGATAGACCGGCACTTTGTTGCCGAATCCGCCGCCGATGTCAGGGGAAATGATCCGGATCATGTGCTCCGGAAGTTCCGCGACGATCGCCACCGCTGCCCGGATGATGTGGGGAGCCTGGGTCGTCATGTAGACGGTCAGCTTCGTGGTTGCCGAGTTGTAGTCCGCGATCGATCCACAGCACTCGATGGGCGAAGGGTGCGATCGCGGGTAGTGCAACTCAAGCTTCGAGACCAGGTCTGCCTGCGCAAAGGCACGTTCGGTACCTTCCCGGTCACCGACGTCCCAGCGGTAGCAGATGTTGTCCGTCTGCCCTTCTTTGTCGTCCCGGATGATCGGGGCGTCTTCCGCGACGGCCTGGTACGGGTTGACGATCGGTGGAAGCGGCTCGTACTCGACGACGATCGCCTCACAGCCGTCCTTGGCGATGTAGGGGTCGTCTGCGACTACGCACGCGATTTCCTGCCCCTGGAACCGCACCTTGTCGGTGGCGAGCACCGCTTGGGTGTCGTAGGACAGCGTCGGCATCCACGCCAGGTTGTGCTGGGCAGCCATATCGCCGGTGAGCACCATGTGCACGCCTGGCATCTGCCACGCTTTGCTCGTGTCGATCGACTTGATCCGAGCGTGCGCCAGCGGACTCCGGAGGATCTCCATGTGGAGCATTCCGGGCAACTTGAAGTCATCGGTGTAGTTACCCTTGCCGCGAAGGAAGCGGTCGTCCTCCACCCGCTTGCGGCTTGAACCCAAGCCACCGATCTTGATCTCATCTAATGCCTGCGCCACGTCACATCTCCCTTGTCGTCGACCTTAGCCGTCAGCGACTAAGTGCTGCCTCGGACTGCAGCTTCTCTGCAGCCCACAGCACCGACTTCACAATGTTTTGGTAACCGGTGCAACGACAGAGGTTGCCGGCCAGCGCCCAGCGTATGTCTTCCTCCGTCGGGTTGGGGTTCTCGTCGAGAAGTGCTTTGCATGCCATCATCATCCCGGGCGTGCAGTAACCGCACTGCAGTCCGTGTTCCTCCCTGAACCCTTCCTGGATGGGGTGGAGCTCACTGGACAAGCCGAGGCCTTCGACGGTCGTCACGTCGTGCCCGTCCGCCATGACGGCGAACATCGTGCACGACTTCGCTGGTAGTCCGTCGTACAGTACGGTGCAAACACCACAGTTCGTTGTGTCGCAGCCGATGTGCGTGCCGGTCAGCCCCAGCACTTCGCGAAGGAAGTGGACCAACAGCATGCGAGGCTCGACGTCGACAGATCTGGGTTCCCCGTTGACTGTGACCGTTATCCGCCGCTCTTCCACGCCGCCTCCTTGACGTCGCCAATACTCTAGGACCTAGTGATCTGAATGTCAGGGTCAGGCCGCCATGGCCGCCCGGTTGCTCAACGCACGCGTAACAAAGGTGTGTACGACGTGCCGCTTGTACTCCGCACTACCGCGAACGTCGGTCTTGGGTTGCGCAGCCTCAGCCGCCAACCGGGCCGCCTGATCTATCGTGCTGGCGTTCAGTGTCTTACCAGCGAGCGCCTGCTCGGCCGCCGTGCACTGGATGTTGCTCGACCCGACACCGGTGAGCGCGAGCCCTGCACGATTGATCGTGCCGCCGGACATCTCGAGGGCGACCGCCAAGCCAACCGTCGCGAAGTCCCCCACCCTCCGCTCGAGCTTGAGGTAGGTACCCACGCGGGTGCCTCTCGCTGCCGGCACTCGCGCCTCGACCGCGATCTCGTCCGGCTGCAGCGAGTTCTGGAATGTCCCGACCACGAACTGGGATACCGGGATGGTCCGCTCACCTTTAGCGCTCCGAGCGATGATCTCCCCGCCCAGCGCCAACATGACCGACGCCCAGTCACCCTGTGGATCCGCGTGGCACAGGGAACCGACCATGGTTCCGCGACTACGAACCATCGGGTCGGAGATGAGTGGCGCGCAGGTCGACATGGTGGGGTACTTGCTCCTGAGGAGCTGGGACCGCTCCAGAGTTCGGTGCCGGCACAGCGCACCGATGCGCAGTGACCCGTCCGAATCTTCCTCGTGGTATTCGAGCCCGGGGATAGTGTTAAGGTCAATAATGACCGCTGGCGCGGCGAAACGCAGCTTGATCAGTGGGATGAGGCTCTGCCCTCCGGCGAGCAACTTCGCCTCGTCACCGTATTTCTGCAAAAGGCTGAACGCTTCGTCAAGCGAACGTGGCGCCTCATAGTGGAAACGAGACGGGTACATCCAATTCCTCCTAGTCCTGAACGATCGACGGAAAAGCTGAACAACGTCTGACCCACCCCGTGGATATCCATTATTCGGATTCCACGAAGGACGATTGGAGTCGCAAGGGGGTCGAGCGACTTAGGAGTCCAGCAACCCACGGCCTTGAGTTGAGGTGGAGGTGTCGTCCTCCGGGAGGTCCGGCCAGCCAGGGCTCTGACGCGTGGAAGGGGGACGCGTGGAAGGGGAAGGAGGGGCCGCCTGCGGCGCCGGGCGCTCCGGGCGCGCCGGGCGCTCCGGCTCGACAACGGCCACCGGGATGCTCTCTTCCTCGGGGTTCGGTCGCGGCTGCTGATGGGGCGGCCACGGCCCGGGCACCGGTTGACCAGCGACTCGAAGCCAGTCCACTACCTCTGGCCAGGCCCAAATCGTGGGGCTCTTCCCGACCTTGGGAGCGTTCTCGATCAGCTCATAGATTCGGGGGTTGCCTCGACTGTGGCCGTCGGACTCGATCGCCATCGTGTGCCCCTCTCGCTCAGTGCCGGCGCCTCTGTGTCGTGTGTGTCGTGGGGTTGCCTGGCACCGCGTACATTTACTGTGACGCGGGGCACTAGTCCACACGGATGAGCTGGGCGTGTCAAGAGGATCTACGCGCCCCAAACGTGGAACGGATCCGCGACAAGCGCCATAGCGTGCGGCCCGTGTTGATAGTTGTTTAACAGTCCAAGTTGCGGGACCATGAGGCATGTCTGTCGCAGCTCCGTTGGTCCTACGCAAGGGTGACCGCGGCCGTCTGGAGGCGTTGGCACGCTCGACATCGGTCCCGCCGAGCATGGCGCATCGGGCGCGGATCGTGCTGATGTCTGCGGACGGTCTGGCGAACACCGAGATCGCCCGCCGGACCGGGTCGACCCGGCCTACGGTGATCAGCTGGCGTAACCGCTATGCCGCCGGGGGAATCAACGCGCTCGGAGACCTGCCCCGGCCTGGCCGGCCGGTCGTGGTCGATGAACTCGAGGTGGTGGCCACCACGCTCGCCGACGGCGGGCGTCCGCCAGCGCACCTGGGTGTTGACCACTGGTCGTCCCGCCTGCTGGGCAAACAGCTGGGCATCTCCTTCGCCACCGTTGCCCGGATCTGGCGTAAGTGGGGCATCCAGCCGCAGCACGTCGAGACGTTCACGTTCGCCACGGACCTGCAGCGGCAGGCCCAGGTCCGAGATCTCAGTGGTCTCTACCTCAACCTATCCCAGCGCGCCGCGGCATTGCATCGGCCGGGCAGCGCAGCTGCCGGACAACCCGCAGATCATCCCGACCCGTGGCACAAGCTCGTCGAGGTCTCCCTCGGCATCATCACTCACCAGGCCATCCGCCGCGGAACCTTCGATTCGGTGCGCAACCTCATCGACGCGCTGGGCGCCCTGACCGACGGCTGGCAGGACCGCCACGAACCTTCCCGCCAGACCGGGGCCGGTGCGACCCTTGTCGCGCAGGGCAACCGTCAAATTACTTCTCACACGCAGCATGACCTGCAGAAGAGATCTTCACGAGTGGTAGAAAATAGTCTTGGACAACGTCCGGATCGGCCAGCGGGCCGGCCACGGGACGCGATGGCGGTGCGGGCCGAGTTCCACGGCGCCCGAGGCCGTCGGTCTGGGCCGACGGGAGGAGCGGGCGGCTAGGCGCGGTTCGGCCGGATCCCCGACGGTTCCACCCCGCCGAGGGAGGCCGGCTCCCACCGGGCGGTCCTAGCCTGCTTTCCATGTCGACCGCTCGGCCAGCTACCGGTCCGGACGCAGACCCGCCGCCTGCGATAGACCCGCTGCGGGCCGTCATCTTCGACGTGGACGGGACGCTGGCCGACACCGAGCGAGACGGCCACCGGGTGGCATTCAACGAGGCATTCGAGGCCGCCGGGCTGGACTACCGGTGGAGCGTGCTGGAATACGGCGAACTGCTCACCACAACCGGCGGTCGCCGACGCATCGAAGGCTACCTCCAATCTAAAGGACATCCCGCTGCCGAGGCCGCTGCGCTTGCGACCGAATTGCACCGGGACAAAACTCGCCGCTTTGCCGCGCTGGTCCGCACCGGCGCGATGGAGGCCCGGCCGGGCGCGGCGGGGTTGATTAGCGCGCTGCGGGCCGAGGGCGTGGCCACCGCGGTCGCTACCACCGGGACCGGCGACTGGGTGCTGCCGTTGCTCGACATACTTTTCGGGCTCGATGTATTCGACATCGTGGTCACCGGGTCTGACGTTACCGACCTCAAGCCTGATCCGGCCGTCTACCTGGAGACGCTGGTTCGCCTGAACCTCGGCCCCGCCGGTGCAATAGCCGTGGAGGACTCGGCCAATGGGGTCCACGCCGCCGTTGCCGCGGGACTGCGCTGCGTGGCAGTGGTCAACGGGTACACCCGTGACCACGACCTATCCGGCGCAGCGGCCGTGCTCGACGACATGGCCCGCCCAGGTGGAGTCTCGGTGCTGCGAGGCGACCCGCAGCTGCGAGACGGGCTGAGCGTCGCATCGCTGCGCCGACTTGTCACCAGCGTGGCGTAACGTCGGGTCTGCGATTTGCCAGTGTGTTCTCCAGGAGGTGCGTGAGCTTTGTCCGGACCGGTTCGGGTGGCGGTGATCGGGTCCGGCCCTTCCGGGCTGTACGCAGCCGATGAGCTGAGCAAGCACGGCGAGGTCTCGGTAGATGTTGTGGATCGGCTGCCCTGCCCGTATGGACTGCTGCGTTACGGCGTGGCGCCGGACCACCTGAAGATGAAGTCGCTGGAGATCACCCTGCGCAAGATCCTGGAGCGACCGAGTGTCCGCTTCCTCGGCGGGATCGAACTGGGCGTCGGGTTGAGCGTGGGCGAGCTGCGGGAGTATTACGACGCGGTGGTCTACGCGACCGGGTCGTCGGTGGATCGCCGGCTGTCCATCCCCGGCGAGGACCTCCCCGGCAGCTTCTCCGCAACCCAGTTCGTGGCCTGGTATTGCGGCCACCCAGATGCCGAGGTGGACGCATTCACTCTGGATGCGCGCAGCGCGGTGGTGGTCGGGGTAGGCAACGTCGCCGTGGACGTGGCCCGCATCCTGGCCAAGACCGCCGAGGAGCTGCATCCCACAGATATGCCCGATCACGTGCTGAAGGTGCTCGATGCCAGCGCCGTCAGTGACATCTACATCGTCGGCAGGCGCGGACCTGCACAGGCCAAGTTCACCACCAAGGAGCTGCGCGAGCTGGGCGAGCTGGCCAATGCCGACGTGGTGGTCGATCCCGCCGAGCTGTCACTCGACGAGGCCGGTGAGGAGGTCGTGCGGACTAATAAGACGGTGCGGCGCAACCTCGAGACGCTGCAGGAGTGGTCCACCCGGTCGCAGCAGGGCCGGCCGCGGCGGATCCACCTGCGCTTCCTGCTCGCCCCAGTGGCCGTGCACGGGACCGGGCGGGTGGAGGCGGTGGAGTGCGAGCGCAACGCCCTGGACGGTTCCGGTGGTGTCACCGGCACCGGTGAGAGGGTGACCCTGGCGGCCCAGCTGTTGTTGCGCTCGGTGGGGTATCGCGGGCTGCCACTACCCGGCGTCCCATTCGACGAACGGTCCGGGGTGATCCCGCACGTGGCCGGCCGGGTGCAACGCAACGGTTCGGTAGCAACCGGCGAGTATGTGGTCGGCTGGATCAAGCGCGGCCCGACCGGGGTGATCGGCACCAATAAGAGCGACGCCAAGGAGACCGTTGAGCAACTCCTCGCCGACCTTGACGCCCTGCCCCACGCTCGCCACCGCGATCCGGACGCGATCATCGCCACACTCGCCAAGCGTGGTGTCGGGGTGGTCACCTGGGCTGGCTGGGAAGCCATCGACGCTGCCGAGCAAGCGCTCGGGGTCGCGGCAGGACGCACCCGCATCAAGATCGCCGATCGGGAGGCGCTGCTCATCGCCGCGGCAAAAGCCCTGATGGACTGACACCCCCGCAGGTCAGCGGGCACAGCGTGCGGACACGCCGAATTAACCGGCAGTCCAGTGCCGCAGCTCCGCGGCCGACCAGGTGTTCACCACCCGATCGGCGGTCACCCCGCAGGCGGCGGCCCGTTCGCAACCGTAGGGCAGCCAGTCGAGCTGCCCGGGGGCGTGCGCGTCGGAGTCGATGGCGACCAGGCAGCCCGCCTCGACGGCGAGCCGTAGCAGCCGTTGAGGTGGGTCGAGCCGCTCGGGGCGGCAGTTGACTTCGACCGCGACGCTGTGCTTGGCACAGGCAGCGAACACCGCACCAGCGTCGAACTGCGACTCGGGACGCTGACGCGAGCCGCTCACCATTCGGCCGGTGCAGTGCCCGAGCACGTCGACATGAGGATTGGTCACTGCGGTGAGCATCCGCTCGGTCATCTCCGCGGCCGGCATCCGCAACTTCGAGTGCACCGAGGCGACGACAAGGTCTAATAACGCTAGTAGCTCTTCGGACTGATCCAGCGCACCATCGGTGAGGATGTCCACCTCGATTCCGGTGAGGATCCGGAACGGGGCGAGGCTCTCGTTGAGCGCGGCGACGACGTCGAGCTGGCGGCGCAGCCGCTGCGCGGACAGTCCGTTGGCGACGGTGAGCCGCGGCGAGTGATCAGTCAATACGAGGTACTCGTGGCCGAGCTCGCGGGCGGTGGCGGCCATCTCCTCGATCGGGGAGCCGCCGTCTGACCAGTCGGAGTGGGTGTGGCAGTCCCCGCGCAAGGCCGAGCGCAGCGCCGCCCCTTGCGGTGTCAGACCTTCGGCCACATTTTCTGCGATTACCAGCGTGTCGCCAGCGGCCTCCAGCCGGCGCAGGTAAACAGGCTGCTCCCCGGCGAGGGATTCGGTGACGCAGCGGGCGGTGACCTCGCCGACCCCGGTCAGCGCGGTCAGCGTGCCCACCCGAGCGCGCTGCGCCAAGTCGTCCCGGGCGGCCAGCACCGCGGCCGCAGTGCGGAACGCTCGAACTCGGTAGGTCTCCTCGTGGGCGCGCTCCAGCAGGAAGGCGATCCGCCGCAGATCCGCGACGGGGTCCCGAGATTCGGCCACGCTGCGCTCCAGGGTCGTGAGTGAATAACAGTGTCATAGCACCGAACGCCACTCACGAGCAGCGCCATCAGGTGCTTGCGCCCTCGGCGAACTCGTCGATGAGTTTCGCGCAGAAGGCAGGCAGGTCGTCGGGCCCGCGACTGGTCACCAAGCCACGGTCGACCATGACCTCCTCGTCGACCCAGTCGGCACCGGCGTTGCGCAGGTCAGTCTGCAGGCTCGGCCATGAGGTCATCCGCCGGCCGCGCACGACGCCAGCTTCGATCATGGTCCATGGTGCGTGGCAGATTGCCGCCACCGGCTTGCCACTGGCGAAGAACTCCTCCACGAACCGTACGGCGTTGGGGTCGGTGCGCAGATAATCCGGATTGGCCACCCCGCCGGGCAGTACTAGTGCGTCGTAATTGTCCACCTTGGCCGCGGAAACCACCTCGTCCACGGGGACGGTCTCGGCCTTGTCCAAGTGCTCGAAGGCCTGCACGCCACCAGGATCGGTCGACACCAGCTCGGGGTTGGCCCCGGCCTCGTACACCGCTTTCCACGGCTCGGCGAGTTCGACCTGCTCGGTTCCTTCCGGGGCGACCAGGAATGCTACCCGCCGACCCTGCAAGGGCTGAGTCACATGTCTCCTTTCCATGGCCTACCCGGCGCGGGCAGGGGGTTCATATGGCGGTCATATGGAGACATCCGGCTACCCCAACCTAGTGATCGGCAAACGCTGCACTGACCCGGATGGGTGGCTTCACCCTCGCCGCGGCGCAGGAGGGCTACGGTGCGAAAGCGAAGAGCTCGGAAAGGAGCCGCCGTGTTGCGTCGCATTGCCCGTCCACTGCTCGCCGCCGTGTCCGTCGCCAGCGGGGTGGAAACCCTGATCAACCCGAAACCGAAGGCAGAGGCGGCCGCGCCGCTGCTGGCTAGGGGACAGGGGATGTTACCTACGAAACAGCCGGTCGATCCGGGTT
>JBOHFU010000053.1:0-13053 GCA_050699675.1 Pseudonocardiaceae bacterium | reverse complement strand
TCCCGGACCATGTCGATGATCTCGGTCCACTGTGCGCCGCCGACGTTGTAGAGGTCGAGCATGCTGCGCACGCCGTGCACGTCGACGCCTTGCTGGGCGGTCTCGATGCGGCCGAGCTTGCTGGTCGACCAGTCCAGCCTCGGCGCCGCCTCCTCCAGGCTGAGCCCGGACTCCTCCCGCAGCCGGCGCAGCGTTCTCGCGAGCTGACGCTGCTGCAGCGTCCCCCTGATACGCACCCCACCTCCGTCGTCGGTGCCGATCATGGTCGTGGGAAGGCCGAAGTGGGTTCCCACACTCCGTGACCCAGCGGCGTTCTCCCGTCCGGACTCTAGGACGTCCACTGCACGGATCACGGGAGAAACAATCAGATGAAGCTGGACGACCTACCTGAACTCGTCGCGCTGTGCCGCGAGGACGAGGACGGCGAGGAGCAGGTGGCAGGCTGGGCGATGGTGCTCACGGACCACGTGGTGGGCTACGTCCCGGATCGCTCGGGAGTCGGCGCTGCCACCTACACCTTCGAGTCCCTGGACTCCGCTGAGTGGATCCTCGGCTACTCGGGCATCTACCCGCGCCGAGGGCACGGGTCCCAGGGTCGCGAAGAGGGTGGCGGTACGGTGCCTCATGCCGTCAACGGGACTACTCACCACCGACGATCTTGACGAGATCGGCAGCTCTTCGTTCACTGTTGACCAGCCGCTGGAAGTCGCTGCGGAGTTGGTCGACGCGGTCGATCAGGAGTTGGTAGCCGACCAGGCCGACAAGGGATACGCACTGATCCTGGCCGCCGAGATCACCGAGCGCGAGGGGGATCTGCCGGCCGCTGCTGCGCTGGCCGAGCGGGCGATCGAGGCGTACCGCACTCACGGTGATCTCGATTGCTGCCATCCGCAGGCGTTCTATGCCGGACTGTTGCTGCGCCTTGGTCGTGTGGACGAGGCGATGGCCGAGTTGACGGCGCTGCGCCCGTTGCTGTCCGAGGACGCCGAGGCGGCATCCTCCATCAGCGAGGCGTTGGTGGCGGGCGGTCGTGCCGAGATCGCCGAGCAGTGGCTGACCGAGGCGCTGGCCGGGATGCTGCAACGGCTACCCGCGCTGGACTCCGAGCAACAGCAGCTGGCCCACGAGCAGGCGATGGTGGTGGCGTGCGCGCTGGCGCTCGAACGGCACGAGGTGCGCCGCAACCTCGGCTTGCCGCACGATGATCATGATCGTCTCGCCGATATTCTGACGGATATGGCGGATCATGTGCTCGGTGCTGAGCCGCAACCATGAGTGCTGGTGCGGCTCGGAGCTGAAATACAAGAAGTGCTGCCTCCCACGCGCCCGCACCTGATCAGCTGTTCGGCGAGCGCGTCCGGCCCGGGCAGTGTCATACCGCCCCGATAGACTGAGGCGGTTGCGCGCACGCCAGCGGCCACTGAAGGGAACCGAGCTCCTTGACCGAGATCACCCTGCCGCCGGACGGGGACCGGATCGAGCCGGTCGACATCCAGCAGGAGATGCAGCGCTCCTACATCGACTATGCGATGAGCGTGATCGTCGGGCGGGCGCTGCCGGACGTCCGCGACGGGCTCAAGCCGGTGCACCGCCGGGTGCTGTACTCGATGTACGACTCCGGCTTCCGCCCGGACCGCGGTGCCGTCAAATGTGCCCGGGTCGTCGGCGACGTGATGGGCAACTACCACCCGCACGGTGACTCGGCGATCTACGACGCGCTGGTACGGCTGGCTCAGCCGTGGTCGATGCGCTACCCGCTGGTCGACGGCCAGGGCAACTTCGGCTCCCCGGGCAACGACCCGGCTGCGGCCATGAGGTACTGCGTGATCGGGGAGTCCCGGGTGCGGACCGCCGAGGGGGGAAGCGTCCGGATCGCGGATATCGTTCCTGACGCCGCACCGAACAGCGACAATCCGATCGACCTCAAGGTCTTGGACCGCCACGGCGACCCGGTCCGGGCCGACACGCTGTTCCACTCCGGTGAGCAGCAGACGCTTCGGGTGACGACCACCGAGGGTTACCAGCTCACCGGGACCACGAACCACCCCGTGCTGTGCCTGGTGGATGTGCTCGGCGTGCCCACTCTGCTCTGGAAGCTGTTCGAGGAGGTGCGCCCGGGTGACCGCGTGGTCATCCAGCGCACTCCCCGGCCGGAGTGGGGTACGCCGTCTAAGCTCGATATCCAGGACCTCGGCGCGTTGCGGCGTAGCGTGCTGAGCGAAGTCTCGGGTCGCAGTGCTGAGAAAAGGGTCCCCGAGTTCGTCTGGTCGGGTTCACCCGATCTGCAGCGCGCGTTCCTGCAGGCGCTCTTCACCGGTGACGGATCCACTTCTGCGCTGCCCCGGAACACTGTGCAAATCTCCTACTCGACCCGCAGCCCGCAGCTTGCCATCGACGTGCAGCAGTTGCTGCTCGAGTTCGGGATCGTGTCGCGCCGGTACGTCCACGCCACCGGTGAGCACAAGGTTGTCATCACGAACCGACGGGACGCCGTGTTGTTCGGCACGCGACTCGGGTTCATCGGGGCCAAGCAGCAGAAGCTGTCGACGATCCTGGCCGGGGCCTGCGCACGCAGTCGATCGATGAGCCGGGATCACGTCCCAGGGCTCGGTGCGTTCCTGCGTGCACACGGCGCCAGCACGCCTGCCGACCGGGCGTGGCTGTCGCGCAACAACGTGGACCGCATCGAGCGCTGGGAGGACCGCCGCGACGAGATCCTCTCGCATGTTGATTCGGCCGACGCCCGCGACATTGCCGACGAACTCACCGACGGCCGCTTCTACTACGCCGAGGTGTCATCAGTCGATGACGCCGGCATACAGCCGGTGTACAGCCTTCGGGTGGATTCCGACGACCATGCGTTCATCACCAACGGGTTCGTCAGCCACAACACAGAGTGCAGGCTCGCCCCGCTGGCGATGGACATGCTGCGGGATATCGACAAGGAGACCGTCGACTTCGAGCCGAACTACGACGGGCGCACCGAGCAGCCCGTGGTGCTGCCGGCCCGGATCCCGAACCTGCTGGTCAACGGCAGCTCGGGCATCGCGGTCGGGATGGCGACGAACATCCCGCCGCATAACCTGCGCGAAGTCGGTACAGGTGTGGTCTACCTGCTGGAAAACCCCGACGTCGACGACGAGACCCTGCTCGACGCGCTCGTCGAGCGGATCAAGGGTCCGGACTTCCCGACCAAGGGACTGATCGTCGGCACGGACGGGATCGCCGACGCCTACCGCACCGGTCGCGGCTCGATCCGGATGCGCGGCGTGGTGGAGGTCGAGGAGGACACCAAGGGCCGCACCACCCTGGTGATCACCGAGCTGCCCTATCAGGTCAACCCGGACAACCTCGTCGAGTCGATCGCCGCCCTGTCCCGGGACGCCAAGCTCAGCGGGATCGCCGAGATCAACGACGAGTCCAGCGACCGCATCGGCATGCGCATCGTGATCACGATCAAGCGCGACGCGGTCGCCAAGGTGGTGCTCAACAACCTCTACAAGCACACCTCGCTGCAGCAGTCGTTCGGCGTCAACATGCTCGCCATCGTCGAGGGCGTGCCGCGCACGCTACGGCTGGACCAGGTGATCCGGCACTACGTGCGCCACCAGCTCGACGTCATCGTCCGGCGCACCAGATACCTGCTGCGCAAGGCCGAGGAGCGGGCCCACCTGCTGCGTGGTCTGGTCAAGGCGCTGGATTCACTCGACGAGGTCATCGCGCTGATCCGGCGATCCCCGACGGTAGACGACGCGCGCAGCGGGCTGATGGAGCTGCTGGACGTTGACGAGATCCAGGCGAACTACATCCTGGAAACCCAGCTGCGCCGGCTGGCCGCGATGGAGCGGCAGAAGGTGGTCGACGATCTCGCCGAGCTCGAGCGGGAGATCGCCGATTACCTGGACATCCTGGACAAGCCCGAGCGGCAGCGCCAGATCGTCTGCGACGAGCTGGCCGAGATCATCGAGAAGCACGGTGACGAGCGCCGCACCAGGATCACCGGCTACGACGGCGACGTGTCGGCCGAAGACCTGATCGCCGTCGAGGACGTCGTGGTCACCATCACCCGCACCGGCTACGCCAAGCGGACCCGCACCGACCTGTACCGGGCGCAGAAACGCGGCGGTAAGGGCGTGATGGGTGCGGGTCTGAAGACCGACGACATCGTGGCGCATTTCTTCGTCTGCTCCACGCATGACTGGATCCTGTTCTTCACCAACAAGGGCCGGGTGTACCGGGCGAAGGCCTACGAGCTGCCCGAGGCCAACCGCAACGCCCGCGGCCAGCACGTGGCGAACCTGCTCGCGTTCCAGCCCGACGAGCAGATCGCCCAGGTCATGCAGATCAAGGACTACACCGCGACGCCGTATCTCGTGCTGGCCACCCGGGACGGTCTGGTCAAGAAGAGCAAGCTGACTGATTTCGACTCCAACCGCTCCGGTGGGTTGATCGGGATCAACCTGCGTGACGAGGACGAGCTGGTCGGAGCGGTGCTGTGCGCCGGTGACGACGACCTGCTGCTGGTGTCGGCGCACGGTCAGTCGATCCGGTTCCACGCGACCGACGATGTGCTGCGTCCGATGGGCCGTGCCACGTCCGGGGTGTTCGGAATGCGGTTCAACGACGGCGACGAGCTGCTGTCTCTCGCGGTGGTCCGCGCCGGGCGGTTCCTGCTGGTCGCGACGTCGGGGGGATATGCCAAGCGGACCCCGATCGACGACTACCCGGTGCAGGGACGCGGCGGCAAGGGCGTGCTTACCCTTCA
This sequence comes from Pseudonocardiaceae bacterium, assembly GCA_050699675.1. Lineage (GTDB taxonomy): Bacteria > Actinomycetota > Actinomycetes > Mycobacteriales > Pseudonocardiaceae. The sequence continues at coordinate 8,288 of JBOHFU010000053.1, read as the reverse complement.
GTACGACCGTCGGCGTGGCAAGCTGGTCGGTGCTTTGATCGTGGACATCGATGACGAGCTGTACGCCATCACCTCCACCGGCGGGGTCATCCGGACCACCGCCAAGGAGGTTCGAAAGGCCGGTCGGCAGACCAAGGGGGTGCGTTTGATGAACCTTGGCGAAGGGTCCAGCCTGGTGGCTGTCGCACGCAACGCCGAAGAAGCCGACGACCCAGACGCCGGCGGTGGACCGACGAAGGGTGAGTCGTGACGAGGCCTGAGAACGCCGAACCGGCCAAGGCGCCTGGGAACGGGGATCAGAAGACTGTCACGCTGGACGCTGGGGCGTCCGAGCACAGCCGCAGCGCGGTACCGGACTTCTCGCCGCCCACCGTGCGGATCGGGGGGTATACACCGCCCGAGCGGGTGGCGCCCGCCCAGTCGGCGAACACCGGGGTGCGCCCGGCCCGGGTCCCCCGGCGGACGAGCCTGCAGTTGCAGCGGCTCGATCCATGGTCGGTGCTCAAGATCTCGCTGGTGCTGTCGATCGCCGGGTTCCTCGCCTGGATGGTGGCCGTGGGGATGCTTTACGGCGTGCTTGCGGGTATGGGTGTGTGGGATCAGCTCAACGGCACCTACTCTGACCTCACCTCGGTGAGCAGTTCCCAGAGTGGTACGGAGCTGATCAGCGGTGGGCGGGTGTTCGGGGTGGCGTTCGTGGTCGGGTTGGTGAACATCGTGCTGATGACGGCGCTGGCTACCGTCGGGTCGCTCATCTACAACATCGCCTCAGACCTCGTCGGCGGCATCGAGGTCACCCTGTCGGAACCGGAATGACCTGGTCACGCGGTTTGGTTATGTGGTTTGGGGCCCGGTGGGGCCGTGCGGTAACCTCGCCGGGGCGCCAGGGGGCCTGTAGCTCAGTCGGTTAGAGCGCATCCCTGATAAGGATGAGGTCGCTGGTTCAAGTCCAGCTAGGCCCACTGAAGTAGCACAAAGTGGCAGGAGGAGATCCATCGTGAAGAAGCTTATCCCGCTCGTGCTCGTCGCTCTGATTGCTTTGCTGGTCGTGAAGCGTCAGCGTTCCGCGAAGGCGGAGGCCGACCTGTGGCGTGAGGCCACGACCCCGACCGCCTGAGTCGTCACCGGGCGCGCGCGCCCGCCGCGTCCGGAGCCGGGGACGTAGCTCAACTGGCAGAGCACCGCCTTTGCAAGGCGGGGGTTGAGGGTTCAAGTCCCTTCGTCTCCACGATGCGAAATCCCCAGGTCAAGAGGCGCCACCGGTCTCGTGCTCGCTCGCTTCTTCCGCCGGTTCAGCGACCGGGTGGAGCGCAAAGGGAGCGGAGCCGCTGAATGCGTCCCTGATGCGCTGGTCGTAGCCGTCCGGTGTGTGGGTGTACCGGTTGAGGGTGGTGGACGCCTGCTCGTGCCCCATGACCCGCTGGACGATGTTCACCGGTACCCCGTCTGAGATGAGCCAGGTGGCGTAGGAGTGCCGCAGGTCATGAAACCGCAGGCCACCTGCGGCGTGCTCGGCGACGTGCGCCACCGCTGCCCGCTCGGTCGGGAACGTTCGGCGTCGCGTCACCCCTGATCTGTCGGGCCAGGTGGCCAGCCATTCCCCAGCCGTTGCGTCGACGCAGCCCAGGAGTCCCCCCCGTGCCAGCGAAGGGCGCCAGACCTGGCGGCGGAAGTTCGACCGTCGTTGCGGCGTGCCGTTGCGACTGGGGAACACCAGCCAGCGCGGGTCCGGCTCGCTGTCGCCCACGGTCAACTCCCGGTGCTCTTCGAGTTGGCGCGTGAGGAAGTCCGGAAGGGGGACGGTGCGGACCCCTGCTCGTGACTTCGGGTAGGGCCGCACGGTCACCTCAGCGGCCGACTCAACGGCCACCTGTCCGACGTGGAGCCGTCGCCGGATGAGGTCTACCGCACCCCACGGCAATCCCGCGGCCTCACCCCACCGAAGACCGGTGCCGCCGGCCGTCGCCACGATTGCCCGGTGATCGAGCGGCACGGCAGGGAGCAGTGTCTCGAGGAGCGATTCCCGGCTGATGATCGTGGTGAGAGGGCGGGGCTGGTACGTGCTGGGGGCCACCACGCCGTCTGTCGGATCGACCGCGATGAGCCGGCCCCGTATCGCCGAGCGCAGGATAGCTCGCAGCGTGCCGAAGCACTTGGCCACCGTGGCCGGAGCCAGCGTTTTGCCGAGCTTAGTCACCCACTCCTGTACCGACAGATGATCGATGCTGCCCATCGGCCAGTCTCCCCACTTCGGCAGTAGGTGATTCCGTAGTACCGACGCTGTGCGCTCGGTCGTTGTGACCGTGAGGCTGCGGCTGGTTGACCATCGCTCGGCGTAGACGCGGAAACGCAGCTTGCCTGCGTTCGGGGCGACGTATGTCCCCCGGTTCATCGTGGTTGCGATCTCGGCGAGGAAAGCGCTTGCCTCGCGCTTGGTGGGAAAGGACTTTGACATCTGCCTACCAGCTGGGTCGCGCCAGCGCGCCCGGAACGTCCCGCCTGGCGCCTTGATAACGTGGCCCATAACACTCAGTCCTCTTCTGGGTTGGCTGTGGGTAGGTTGTCTAGCCAGGTGTGAAATCGGGACTTGGGGATGATCCACCGGCCGCCGAGTTTGAGGGCCGGGATTTGCCGGTCGCGGCAGAGCTGGTACGTGCCACCCAGCGAGATAGACAGCAGTTCGGATACTTCGCGCACGGTGTAGACGGCGCGTTCTGTCATGCGCAGCACCGCGCCGGGCTGGTCGCGGGAACTTGTTGTGGCCGTGGTGGGCCGGGGTGTGAGGGGGACGATGTTGTCACTCACGGCCGGTGTCCCTTTCTGTTTTCAGCGCGTTCTCGGTACGGGTGCGGCGAATGCGAGCAGGATCGGTCCGAGTGCGATCGCGCCGGGGTAAATGGGGTCGGCGTGGCGCCGGCCGGTCGCAGGTGGTGTCTTCACCGGGGTTGGGGGCCAGGCGCCTGATGCAGCGAGGGCAGGTCAGGTGCCCGGGGTCCGACACGGCGCCGTGTGCGACGCTGGGAGTCGGCCCGAGGTGGGGGCAGCAGCGCGCGGTGCCGCTGGTGATGGCGGCTGCGAGGGGGGCGGTGTGTGGGATGAGCCATCGGGGGGTAGGGCAGTCCCGTAGCGGGCCTCCGTGTTCCACGGCCAAGCGGGCGAGCTGCTGGCGTGCGTCGGTGGTAGCGGCCGCGAGCTGGTCGAGCTGGGCCGTGACGTCCGGGCTGGTGGTAGTCATAACGCGGTCTCCCGGTCGTCGGTGGTGGGGAACAACGGGATGGGGGGTGCTGTCGCCCCAGTCGCGCCAGTCGCGCCAGGTTCTGAGTCCTGGCGCGACACCGGTGTGTGTGGCGCGACTGGCGCGAGGGTGAGGGCGGCCCGGGTTTCGTCGGTGGTGGCAGTGGCGCCACAGTCGCGCCCAGTCGTGTCACCTTCCGGAAGCTGGCGCCACTGGCGTGACTGGCGCGACTGGGTGGTGTCGAGCCGCCACACGGTCCGGGACGGGAACCCGGTCCGGGTGCTGGTGACTCCGGCTCGGGAGCACGCTCGTTGCAGGGTCCGGTCGGCGATGGCCTCGCTGTGGGCTGCTTTGCGGATTTCGGTCCAGGGGGCTTCGCCGCCGCGCTGGGTGAGGTAGTCGGTCAGCCACCCGGCGGCGGCGTCGCGGTCGGACCGGGATTCGCCCTGCGGTGTGCTGTCGCTGAGGATGTCGGCCACGGTGCGTTCGGATTCGCCGGTGAACCGCACTCGGCCCACGCAGGCGGGTCCGTCTGCGGTGGGGACGTCGGTGCTGTCGATGACGTAGCGCAGTGAGGGCAGGTCCAGGCGCCCGAGGTTGTTCTTGGCTTGGGACAGCACGCAGGAGCCGTCGTCGGAGTCGGTGTCGCGGGCGATCGCGACCACGGCGCGGGCCACGGCGGAGAAGGCCCGGGACCCGGTGATGAGGTTCAGCGCGTCGGAGCTGTCGGACTTGTTGAAATGCGCGAGCCCGACGACCGCGCACCCGGTGGAATCGGCGAGCGCTACCAGCGGTTCCAGCGCGGTCCGCAGGTCGCGGTCTCGGTGGGTGTCGATCGAGGAGTGAATGACCGACAGCAACGGGTCGGCAGCGAGCAGCGCCGCGCCGAGTGAGGTGACCTCACCGGCCAGGGCCGCGCAGTCCCGGGGCAGGGTCAGCTGACCGATCAGGCCGTCGTGCTCGACATCGACGCGGTAGACCAGGTCCAGGTCGGCGCCGGCGGCGAACAGTCGCGGGGCGATGGTGTGCGACCAGGAGTCCTCACTGGCCGCGTACACGACAGGCCGCGGGTCGCCGGTGTGCTGCCCGGGGAGCAGGCCCCGGGTGATCTGCCCGGCCAGCCACGCGAGGAGCAGCGATTTCCCGATGCCCTCCCGACCGGGAATCACGGTCAGCGCCCCGGCCGGGATGCGCCCGGCCCACAGCCACGAGGCCCGCCGCATCCGGATTGCCGATGCTGGTGTCAGCCGCACCCGGCGGGCAACCGGGGGGTCATCCCCACAGCCCTCCGCGCCATCGGTGAAGGTGGCTGCGGGGGGTGCGGACCCGTTCCTTTCCGAACCGTTCACGTGGCCCGACCGGTCGCGTCCGCGGTCGTGGCGGCAGGTAGCACCCGCGGCCCTCGACCAGCGGACGCTGCGGCAGCGCGACCAGACGCGCCCACCCAACCGGCAGCATCCGCTTGCGCTGACGCGTCGAAGCCGACCAGGCGCAAGCCACGCTGGCGGGTGATGGTTGTCACCGGGTGGCCTCCGCGCCGAACACGGCCGCCGCCCGCTGCTGGCAGTACGCCAAGAGGGCCGTCTCGCTCGCCTCGAACGCGGCTAGCCACGCCATCTCTACCGCGTGGCACCCCAGGTTGACCACGGCCTCGGTGACCAGAGACCGGACGTGGTCATCGTCGGCCAGGTCCTCATACGTCGTGCCGGAGGCCGTCCAGTCGAACAGCACGGCGGCCACCTCCCCGAGGGTCAGGGCTACCGGCGTGGTCACCGTGACCAGCGTCGGCCCGTGGTCGTACCCCGCGACGCGGTGCGCTTGATGCACCGCCACCGGGTGACTGTTGACCCGTGCTGCAGCCAGGTGGTCTTGAGCCATCCCCCCCGTGCTCACCGGGCCACCTCCCCATGCAGCTCATCCGTCGTGACCCCGGCCCCGGGGCCGCATGCGGCCCGTTGAGGCGCGGCTTGCACGCAAGCGTGGGCGGCGCGGTCCCGGCAGTAGGTCAGATAGGCGGCCAACTCGGTGAGCGTCCGCTCACCGAGTTGGCAGCGAAGCTCCTCAATCTGGCCGCTGCCCTGGTTGATCACGGTCTCGGCGACCAGCAACCGCACGTAGCTATCGTCGGCCAACTCCTCAACGGAGACCGCCCACCCGAACAACGTGGCAGCGACGTCTTCCGGCGACAGCGCGACCGGCGTGACCACGGTCACCGCCACGGGCTCGTAGTCGGCGCTCTCTGGTGCTCCGAGCACGTAATCAGCGGCGGTCCAGTGGCTGTGGGCCGGGCGCACCGAAACCGGGTGCCCGTTGAGCTGTGCGGTGGTGAACTCGTTCGGAATCAGGCCCCTCAGGTTCATCGGGTCACCCCTTCCAGCCCAGCGGGGGCGGCGGCCTTCTCACAGGGACCGAGGCAGGCAAACACCTGCGACCCCGACGCCGACCGGCCCACCGGCACATGCGACGCGCCACCCGCGAGGAAATCCGCGCTACACACCACACACGCCAACCCGTCAGCCTGCGCCGCGCTCAGCCCCATCCCATCGGCCACTGCGGCGGTGGACGCGGCTTGCACGCACAAAGTCGCGTACGCCAGCACTGCGGCCCCGCTCACCCGCCACGTGCCCCGCCCGGTACCCAGCTTCAACGCGTCTAGCTGTCCGGACTGAATCGCCCGGTAGATCGTGGACGCCGACACAGCGAAGTGCTCCGCAACGTCCTCGACCCGGTAAACCCCCGTAGCCTCGACCTGCATCGTGATACCTCCGAGATCCGGTGCCGTCCCCGTCCGGTGTGTGCCCACACCGTCCGGAGCTGCTTGGGTTGTTGGGTTGTCCCAACAGCCCAATGTGTACCAGGCCAGCGAACCCCGAGGCAAGAGTCGTTAGCATGTCGGTACAACATCTCCAAGGCTGATCGGATGAGCGAGTGAGCAACCCGGCCGACCCCCGGCCCCTCTACCAGCAGTTGGCCGCGCTGCTCCGTGACCAGGTCCACTCAGGGGAGTTGGCGCCCGGTGCGCAGCTACCCACCGAAGCTGATCTCGCGGCGTTGTACCGCGCCAGCCGCAACACAGTCCGTGGAGCGCTCAACGTCCTCCGAGCTGAGGGACTCGTGACGTCTCACCAGGGACTCGGCAACTTCGTTCGCTTAGAGCCTCCGATGAAGTACTTCGCGTCACTCACCGGATCCCGCAGCAAGCGACTTGAGGCTGCTCGACAGCGCGACACCTTCGCCCAGCAGATCGAGGCGCAGGGCAAGACGTCGAAGCAAGTCAGTACGACTGAGGTCGCCCCGGCGAGTCCGGAGATCGCGTCACGCCTTCAACTGGGGGAGGGACAGCCAGTCGGCGTACGCCGCCGAGTCATGTATGCCGATGACGAGCCGCTGCAACTCGGCGATAGCTACTACCCGCTCGATATCGTAGGGCGCAGCAAGATAATGAATCCAGCGGATGTACCGGAAGGAACCGATCAGGTCCTTGAAGACCTTGGGCATACCCCCGCCAGGTACGAAGATGAGATTACCTGGCGTATGCCCACCTCGGACGAGGCTACGAAACTCCACCTTGGTCCCGGTACGCCGGTCGGCCGGCTAGTGCGAACGAGTTTCGATCAGAGTAATAGGCCAGTCGAGGTCTACGTAGTCATCCTCCCTGGCGATAAGCATGCTCTGCTCTACGACGTCGACGCCTCGTGAGAACCGCGGTGGCCCACTCTTCCCCCCGTACGGGGTGGTGATGGACCAGCGAGCGAGGCACGGGCCGGTGTCTTGACTGCCTGGAACCGAGAGGGGTCTGCGGGATCGGCGTAGTGACAGCTGCTGGATCCGAGGCAGGGGCCGTGCTGACCGACGCCCCGCAGACCCCCCGACCGGCCCGTCTCCCGGGGAAAATGCCCGCGTTGGGCCGATCGCCGGCATGCAGCTCTCGCTGGATGGTGTTTGCCCAGGTCAACCGTCTTACCGGGGGTGCTGACCACTGCTTACCCAGCCGCCCACCTCTCGGGGTAGGCGCTGGTCAACCGTCTTACCAGGGTGCTAACTGGACAGTCAGCACCGGCGGCTGTTCGGTCAGCACGACGCCCGGTCCCCGGGGGTGCCCAGTGATGACCGAACTGATGGATGTGTACAAACCAGGGAGGGAGTCGGGACTGGGTGTGCCCGGCCTCCCGCAAAAGGGGGTGTTCGCGGGGCTGCACGAGGCCCCCGATAGTTGCCTCCCTGCCAGGTGTTTGCACAGTTCAGCGCAGGGATGCGATGTCAGGGAGGGGACAGGGAGAACTCCCTTACCTCCCCGGTGCCCTCCCTGCCTAGGTCCCTGGGACTTTGAGTCCGCCCACTCCGACGCGGGCGACGGGGCTACTGACTCGCGAAGAGAGAGGGAGCCGCTTCCACTCTTGGCCGCGGCGTTGTTGTGGACGTGCGGAAGGCGACAGGGAGCAGAAAGGGCGCTCACCCGCTGACACCCGCTGACGACCGACACCACCGAATGGCGTGTGACCAGCAGGACGAAGCAGAGGACGGCACGGACCGACAGCGGTTGTTAAGGCTCAGCACGTTTTGCAAGGCGGGGGTTGAGGGTTCAAGTCCCTTCGTCTCCACTGACGAATGCGCAAGTCGTTCACCTGTGCATTCGTGGTACTGGGGTGTGCGAGTAGGTGTCGGCAGGTGGTGGCTCGGCGTAGGGATCTGTGGCTGGCACAGCAGTGTATTGGCCTACACGATGATCAATTCGTTGTCGCGGAGCTGGTCGTCGAGGCAGTGTTCGTCGGTGATACGCCGGGACCATCAGCCGGGCAGGTTATTGGACAGACGCTCGGGCGTGCCGATGCCGGGCGCCGGGTCGCGGGCGGCTTCTTCCATCATGCGGTTGATCCGTTTGAGGATCGTTCGTTCGTTGCTCCAGGTGATGTAGTCCTCCCAGCCGTCGCGGGTGACGCTGATCTTCACGTGACGTCGTGCTGGGGGTCGATCAGTTCCTAAACTTTGATGCGGCCGGCTTCGGCGGCGACGATGCTGCGCGGCAGGCGCTCGGCGTTGGCCGGGGGACCGC
>JBOHFU010000052.1:0-13088 GCA_050699675.1 Pseudonocardiaceae bacterium | reverse complement strand
TCCGTGGTGGGCCTGGTGGGTAGTAGTCCACACCCAGCCTGCAGTCCACAGCCGACAAGAACGGGACTGTCCCTGGAGGTACTGCCGGAGGACCGTTCGACGGCATGAGCGCACCCGCCGCCGGCCGCATCCGGCTCTCTGACCCGGCTGAACTGATCGCCGCCGTTCCGCACCTACTGGGCTTTCACCCGCATGACTCCGTGGTGCTATTGGCACTGCACGGTAAGAAACTGGGGTTGACCCTGCGAGCCGATCTGGTCGATAACCTCCAAGCGCCGCTGCTGGCCGAACAGCTGCTGTTGCCGATCGCCCGGCAGCGACCCACCGGTGTCGCACTGGTCGTGATCGGGGGTGATCTCACCCTGGACGGTGAGCCCCCGTATCGCGCGTTGGTGGATGTCCTCGACGACATGCTAACCAGCGCTGGGCTCCCACTGGTACACGCGGCCTGGACGGCGCAGACCGTGGGCGGCGCGCCGTGGCGCTGCTACGACGATCCGCTCTGTGCTGGCACAGTGTCCGATCCCGCGACCAGCCCGCTGGCGGCCGCTACGGTCGCGGCGGGTGCGGTGACCTTCAGCAGCCGGGAGGAGATGGCCGCCCTGCTGGATGGGGAGGATCCCGCCGCCCTGCAACGCCGGACGGCACTCCTGGACGCGGCCGACGCCGACCACCCGATGGGTTCCGGGCTGATAGCCCGGCGGTTCGCGCGGCTGGAGGAGCTGCACCGAGCGGCGGCCGCGGGGGATGTCGTGCTAAGCGACAGCATTGTCGCCGAGGTCGCCTCCGCGCTGTGCGACCACCGGGTCCGCGACGCCTGCCTGCCCTGGTGCTCGGGTCCAGGCGCGATCGCCGCCGAGCGGCTCTGGCTGGCCCTTGTCCGAGCTACCCCCGCACCGGAGCGAGCAGAACCCGCAGCGCTGCTGGCGCTGGTCGCTTACCTCCGCGGGGACGGTGCGCTGGCCGGCGTCGCGTTGGACGCGGCGCTGCAGGCCTGCCCACAGCACTCACTGTCCGGGTTGCTCCGGGCCGCGCTGGACGGGGGACTGCCACCGGAGGTGCTGCGCACTATCGCGGCGGACGCCGCCGCAGCCCTTCCACGACCTGCGCGCAGGAACCGCAAGCGACGATCGCGACGAAAGCGATGACCGGATCAGCCGGTGGCGCGGGTGAAGTTCCGGGCAGCGAAGCTCCAGGCATCGGCCACGATCGCGGCGAGCTCGGCCCGCTCCGGTTTCCAGCCCAGCTCGTCGCGCGCTCGATCGCTGGAGGCGATGAGTACTGCCGGGTCGCCCAGCCGCCGCCCCGCGGGCTGCGCCGGGATGGAGTGCCCGGTGACCTGTCGGCAGGTGTCCACCACCTGCTGTACCGAGAAGCCCGCGCCGTTGCCCAGGTTGTAGATCCGATGTTGGCCAGGCACAGCCTGCTCGAGCGCAAGCTCATGGGCGTCGGCGAGGTCCACCACGTGGATGTAGTCGCGGATGCAGGTGCCGTCCGGTGTGGGCCAGTCCCGCCCGAACACCATGATTTTCTCGCGGCGACCGAGGGCAACCTGTAGTACGAGGGGGATGAGATGGGTCTCCATGGTGTGCCGCTCGCCGTAACGACCGTAGGCGCCGGCGACGTTGAAATACCGCAAGCTCACGGCGGCGAAACCGTGCGCGGCGGCGTAGGAGCCGATCGCGTGGTCGATCGCGAGCTTTGTCGCCCCGTAGGGGTTAGTGGGCAGGGTGGCTGCATCCTCGGTGATCGGCACCGACGCGGGCTCCCCGTAAGTGGCCGCTGTGGAGGAGAACACCAGCCGAGGAGTTCCGTGTTCGCGCATCGCCTCGAGCAGCCGCACCGAGGCCACCACATTACCCAGCCAGTATCGCTGCGGCTGCGCCATCGATTCCCCGACCAGGGAGCGGGCCGCGAAATGCAGCACGCCGTCGAAACCCTCGGCCAGCACCGTCCCGGCGTCCTCGACGGCGCCCTCGACGAACCGGCAACCGGCTGGCACCGCGTCCACGTGGCCAGTGGACAAATCATCCAGGACCACGACGTCGTGGCCGGCTTCCAAGAGTCGGGCGGCGCAGACGCTGCCGATGTAGCCCGCACCACCCGTGACCAGCAGCCGCATTCGGTTTGGCTTTTTTACCGCCGACAGCCCACTCACCGCCGACGGGCCAGCACTGCGTGTGCAAGCGCGCCGTGTATCTCGACCGTGGACCCACCGCCGGAGAGCACCACCGGATGGTCTGCCCGCATCAGAGCGGCCACCTGCACCACATTGCCGGGCACCGCGTCAACCTTGTGCAGATCCGCCATCAAGGCCGGGTCCTCCTGCACGTTCTCGGCGATGCGTCGCACCTCCACCGTGCCGCCACCGCGACGAGCCACCTCGTCCAAGCGCACCAGATCGGGCTCGATCGGGGCGGCGCCTTCCCCAACGCCGAGCTCGTCCAGGCCCGGGATCGGGTTGCCGTACGGAGACGTGGTCGGATTGCCCAGCAGCGCGACCAGCTTGCGCTCCACAGCCTCACTCATCACGTGCTCCCAGCGGCAGGCCTCGTTGTGCACCTGCTCCCACTCGAGCCCGATCACGTCCACCAGCAGACGCTCAGCCAGTCGGTGCTTACGCATCACCGACGTGGCTCGGTTTCGGCCCGCCGCAGTCAGCTCTAGGTGCCGGTCGTCGGCCACTGTCAGCAGGCCGTCACGCTCCATTCGAGCCACTGTCTGGCTGACGGTGGGCCCGCTTTGTCCGAGGCGCTCAGCAATCCGCGCCCGCAGCGCGACCACACCTTCCTCCTCGAGCTCGAAGATGGTGCGTAGGTACATCTCGGTAGTGTCGATGAGATCGTTCACACCAGTCTCCCTCGGTTGATGCCATGGTAGTGGTCCATCAGCCACGCTGTGGAGTATTCGCTGGCAGTGACCGGCAAGATGGATGATATGCATCCGCTGATCACGCCCCGTGAGCTGGCCGACCTCCTTAGCAGTCCCAAGCCGCCCACCGTGGCGGATGTGCGGTGGTCACTCACCGGCCCACCCGGTCGGGTCGACTACCGGGTCGGCCACCTACCCGGGGCGATCTTCTTCGACGTGGACACTGACCTGGCCGGCCCGCTGGGTCCGGGCGGACGGCATCCCCTCCCGTACCCAGCGGCGTTGCAGGCCACCCTGCGCACCGCCGGTATCCGTACGGCAGCACCGGTGATCGCCTACGACGCTGCGGACGGGTCGGTGGCGGCACGGCTGTGGTGGCTGCTGCGCTGGGCGGGACACCCTGCGGTCGCGGTGCTCGACGGGGGGATCGCGGCGTGGCGTGCGGCCGGACTGCCGGTGACCATCGACGTGCCCGAACCCCGCATCGGCACGGTCACGGTGCGGCCCGGGTCAATGCCAGTGCTCGACGCGGCGCGGGCCGCGGCGCGGGCCCGTGACGGTGTGCTGCTCGACGCGCGGGTACCGCCCCGCTACCGCGGGCAGACCGAGCCGGTGGACCCCCGGGCCGGCCACGTACCCGGCGCAGTCAACGCGCCGTTCGGCGAGCTGACCGATGCGCAGGGGCGGTGGCTCACGCCCACCCGGCTGCGCGAGCTCGCGCGGCACTGGGGGGCCGCTGGCGCAAAGATCGGTGCCTACTGCGGTTCAGGGATCAACGCGTGTGCACTGGTGCTCGGGCTGGAAGTCGCCGGCATCACCTCCCGTGAGCGCCCGGCGGCGCTCTACGCCGGGTCGTGGTCGCAGTGGTGCATGGACCCCGACCGCCCAGTGGCCACCGGCCCGAGCCCCGGATAGGGATCGTCACTTGCCGCCTCCCCGCACCGGCCAGTACCGGCTAGTACCGTCTCGGGTCATGAGCGCTGCTCGCGCGGCTGTCGTCTGGGACGAGGCATTCCTCGGCTACGACCTTGGTGGGCGGCACCCACTGGATCCCATCCGGCTGGACCTCACCATCAGGCTGGCCCGCTCGCTGGGTGTCCTGGATGGCGTTTCGCTGCTGGCGCCGGTGCAGGCGACTGACGACGAGCTGCGCACGGTGCACTCCGATGACTACCTTGTCGCGGTCAAGAACGCGACGCGCGGATACGTCGGGCATGGTCTGGGCACCCCGGACAACCCGGTGTTTCACCGCATGCACGAGGCATCGGCACTGGTCGCCGGTGGCTCGCTGCTCGCTGCCGACGAGATCCTCACCGGCCGCGCAGCGCGGGCGGCGAACATCGCCGGCGGGCTGCACCACGCGATGCGCGACCACGCCTCGGGCTTTTGTATTTACAACGACTGCGCGCTGGCGATCCGCCGGTTGCTCGACGGTGGCACGTCCCGGGTGGCCTATGTGGATATCGACGTGCACCATGGCGACGGCGTGCAGGAGGCCTTCGCCGACGACCCCCGGGTGCTTACCATCTCGCTGCATCAGCACCCGGTCACGCTCTGGCCGGGCACCGGGAACTCCGCCGACATCGGGGCCCCCGGCGCCGAGGGCTCGGCGGTCAACGTGCCGCTCCCCCCGGGTACCAGCGACGAAGGATGGTTGCGGGCCTTCCACGCAGTAGTGCCCGCCCTGCTGCGAGCGTTCGAGCCCGAAGTGCTGGTGACCCAACATGGCGCGGACACCCACGCCGAGGACCCCCTCGCCGACCTCGCGCTGTCGGTGGACGGCCAGCGCGCTGCACACCGCGCATTAGCCGGCCTAGCCGACACAACGGCCGGTGGACGCTGGCTGGCGCTGGGCGGGGGTGGTTACTCCTTGTTCCGGGTGGTGCCTCGTTCGTGGACACATCTGCTGGGCACCCTGCTAGACCGTGAGATCGACCCGAACACCCCGGTGCCGGATACCTGGGTCGCCCATACCGCCACAGTGGCCCGCGGCGTGCAGCTGCCGAACTCGATGACCGACGGTGTCGATCCCCATTGGACGCCCTGGGACGGAACTGCAGACACCGGCCTCGATCAGGCGATCACGGAGACCCGGCGCGCGGTCTTCCCGCTGCATGGTCTGGATCCCGCGGATCCGCGCGGCTGACTGTGGCCTGACGACTGCCTGACGACGTTGCAACCTGCGGGGCTGGTCGTTCCGTCTGGTAGGACATGCGACACCTGAGATCCATCGCGGCCAGCCTCGCCCTATTCGGTGCGCTCATGGCGTGTGCCCACCGACCCCACCAGGTCGGGTTCGGGGAACATCCGCAACCTCCGGCACCTGTGTCCGGTACCAGCGCGGCGACGGCCGGGGGGGAAATGGTGCCCGACTGGCCTGACCCGCCCCCTAGGGGGCGGGCACTGCCCCCGGCCCAGGTCGACTCCTCGGCACTGCCGCCGAGCTACCCGCGGCTGGTGTGGACCCAGGACGACGGCCGCCCGGTCGGGCTCTACGGTCAGGAAGGCGGCTGCACCCACGTGCATGCCGACCTGCGGGAGCAGACCCCGCGGCTGGTCCGTGTCGCGCTGGTGAAGATCGCCGCAAAGTCCAGCCCCTGCACCATGGACCTGCGTTTCCCGGCGTTGGCTGTGCAGCTCGATGCCCCACTGGGGGACCGCACCGTCGTCCTTGAGCGCCAGACCCTCGGTCCGGTGCAGTCCGGTCGCTAACCTTGGTGAGTGGCATGCAGGGATGAGTGGACCTTGGCATTGTTTGTCCGTTGTGGGCCGGACTGGCGCTCCTGCGGACATCCGCATGATTGCGCTGACCTGCGTTGATAGTCGGAAGGCCGGGCCCCCCGACGAGCCCGACCTTCCGGGGCGCGCGACAGCCTGCGGGGTGACCGCCCAAGTCGCGTGGTCTGCATCACGTTTTCATCACGTTTCAGCTGACAGTGCACGTCGCGTGCTGCGCCGTCAATGCCGCCATTCGAGCGGTGACGCACCGAATCTGCAGGAGAATCAGCTGGCGTAGGCCCGCAGCCGCTCCGCACGATCTCCATGGCGCAGCTTGGCCATGACCTCACGCTCGATCTGACGCACCCGTTCGCGGGACAGACCGAAGCGCTTTCCGATCTGGTCAAGCGTGTGCGGCTGGCCGTCGTCGAGACCGTAGCGCAGCCGGATGACCTTCTGCTCGCGGTCTTCGAGGGTGGCCAGCACGCGGCGCAGGTCGTCCTGCAGCAACCCAGAGATCACGGCGGATTCGGCGTCGGTGGCCTCAGCGTCCTCGATGAAGTCGCCCAGCGGGGCCTCCTCCTCGGCACCGACCGGCATGTCCAGACTTACCGGGTCCCGTGAGTGGTCCAGCAGGTCGGCGACCTTCTCCACCGGGATGCCGGACTCGTCAGCCAGTTCCTGGTGGGTGGCCTCCCTGCCTAGCCGCTGGTGGAGATCCCGTTTGATCCGGGCCAGCTTATTCACCTGCTCCACCAGGTGCACCGGAAGTCGGATGGTGCGTCCCTGATCGGCCATGCCACGAGTGATGGCCTGCCGGATCCACCAGGTGGCATAGGTGGAGAATTTGAAACCCTTGGTGTAGTCGAACTTCTCTACCGCCCGGATCAGACCCAGGTTGCCCTCTTGGATCAGGTCCAGCAGCGGCATTCCGCGGCCGGTATAACGCTTGGCCAGGGACACCACCAGCCGCAGGTTGGCCTCCAGCAGGTGGTCCTTGGCCTTGTGGCCGTCGCGCACCAGTCGCGTCAGGTCGTTACGCCGGGCGGGTGACAGCCGGGTCGCGGTATCCAGCATGTGTCGGGCGAACACCCCGGCCTCGATGCGCTTGGCGAGCTCGACCTCCTGCTGGGCGCTGAGCAGCGCGGTGCGTCCGATACCGTTGAGGTAAACCCGAACCAGATCAGCTGCCGGGCTCTGCGCATCCAGGTCTGCCTCAGTACCAGCGTCCCGTTCCATAGTCATCTGCGCGGCGGTCATCAGGTTCCTTCCTGGGACGGATCCACGTGCCGGCTTCGGGTGCGCTCCGAGTCGGCGCGCGACGCTGTACGAGCCCTGCCAACGGATACCCGCAGCGATGACTTTTACAACGTCGCGAGCCCGGATTCCGTTCCCGGGCCCTCGCCTGGCACGACGAACGAAGACCCGGCGAAGTGCCGGATCCGCCGGACCCTCAGACACTTCTCAGGTTGGTAGCCGTTTGAGGCGGTTAGCGCCCGGGTTGGTGGCTCTTGAAGGGCGTCACACGTCGAGGAGCACTGTGAACGGACCGTCGGCGACGCTGCGCACGACCATCATCGCGCCGAACCGCCCGGTGGCCACCGTGACGCCGCGGGCCCGGAGCTGGGCGATGACCTCCTCGATCAACAGCTCGGCCTGTTCCGGCCGGGCCGCCGCGGTGAAGGAAGGTCGCCGACCCTTGCGAGTCGCCCCGTACAGGGTGAACTGGCTGACCACCAGCACGCCGGCGTCGGTGTCGGCGACCGAACGCTCGTCGCGCAGGATCCGCAGTTCATACAGCTTGCGGGCCATCTTCTCGGCCTGCGCGGGGCCGTCGTCGTGGGTGACACCGAGCAGCACCAGCAGCCCAGGCCGGTCCAGCTCGCCGACCACCTGGTCCTCGACGAGCACCGCTGCCGTGGTGACCCGGCTCACCACGGCTCTCATAGCAGGTCCAACCATGCGGGGGCCGCGAAATCTAGGCTGAGCAGGACAGACACGGCGATGGATCCTGCCAGGCCAACCTGGTGATGATGCCGGTCCCACCCACTTGCGCTGCACCCGCTGCATCGGGACGCTCGTTCCGGGACCCGGAGCCCAATAGGAGGTGGTTGTACGTGACCCAGCAGCGTCAGCAACGAACCCCGAGACAACCGGAAGTCCCATCGAAGACACCTCAGCGGGGCGAGCCGGGCGCCGACCCCTTGCACGGGGTACGCCAGGACGCCGCTGACGTCGTCTCCTCGATCCGGTCGCTGCTCGGCATCGACTCCGCGATGGCCGAGCTGGACCCCGCAGGGCTGGGGCTGGCGCTGAGCAAGCTCGCGATGTCGGTCGCGGGGCATCCGGCACAGTCCGCCCGGCCGATGCTGGAGTACGGTATGCGCAACGCCCAGGCCGCTGTGCATGCGGCACTGCGCAGCGTGGGGTTGGAGCGCGACGGATCCGACGAGCGGGACACGGATCCGCGGTATTCGGACCCGGCCTGGACCAGCAACGCGCTGTTCTACCTGCTGCGCCAACAGCACACGCTGCTGGAGGGCTTGCTGCAGGAATTGCTCGACGGGGCCGCGGGCCTGGATGAGACCACCCGACGCAAGGCCGATTTCGCGCTGCGGCAGCTGCTCGACGCCGTCGCACCCACCAACTGGTTGCTGACCAACCCGGCGGCGTTGAAGAAGGCGTTCGACACCGGAGGCCTCAGCCTGGTCCGCGGGGCCCGCAACCTGGCCCGCGACGTAGTGACCAACAAAGGCATGCCCCGCCAGGTCAACCCAGGTCAGTTCCGTCCTGGCCACGAGCTGGCCGCCACCCCGGGCAAGGTGGTGTTCCGCAACCGGCTGATCGAGTTGATCCAGTACGAGCCGCAGACCGAGACGGTGCACTCGGTTCCGCTGCTGTTCAGCCCGCCGTGGATCAACAAGTACTACATCATGGACCTCGCTCCGAAGAAGAGCCTGGTGGAGTGGGGCGTGCAGCACGGACATACCTGCTTCATGATCAGCTACCGGAACCCGGACGAGACCCTGGCCGGGCTCACCATGAGCGACTACCTGCGGGAGGGACCGCTCGCCGCGCTGGAGGTCGTCGAGGAGATCACCGGGGCAGAACAGACCAACATGGCCGGCTTGTGCCTTGGTGGCACCCTGGCCACGGCCACGCTCGCCTGGCTCGCCGCCCGCGGGGAGGACCGGGTCCGGTCGCTGACCGTGATGAACACCCTGCTCGACTTCACCGTGCCTGGGCAGCTCGGTGTGTTCACCGACGAGATCAGCATCCAGCGGATGGACCGCATCATCCAGCGAAAGGGCTACCTGGCCGCAGACAGCATGGCCACCACGTTCAACCTGCTGCGGGCCCGGGATCTGGTCTGGAACTACGTGGTCAACGATTGGCTACTGGGGGAGAACCCGGCGCCGTTCGACATTCTGAGTTGGAACTCCGACTCCACCCGCATGCCCGCGACCATGCAGACGGAGTACCTGCGGACGCTGTACTTGGAGAACCGGCTGGCGAAGGGTGAGCTCGAGCTGGCCGGGGAGCGGTTGGACCTCTCCCGGGTCAGCCAGGACAGCTACTTCGTATCCGCCGAGCGCGACCACATCGCACCGTGGACGGCGGTCTACGAGAGCGCCCGGTTACCTGGTGGCACCGTCCGGTTCATGCTGTCCAACTCCGGGCATATCGCCGGCGTGGTCAACCCACCGAACCCCAAGTCCAAGCACTGGGTCGGTACGGCGGACACGTTGCCCGAGGACCCAGAGGTATGGCGCGAGCAGGCCACCGAGGTCGCCACTTCCTGGTGGGAGGACTGGACGCCGTGGATCGCCGGGCATGCCGGGAAGCAGCAGGCGCCGCCTCCAACGGGCAGCACCATGCACCCGCCCCTGGAGGACGCCCCGGGCAGTTACGTGCGCCAGAAGTGAGAGCCTGCACCCCCCGGTGTGAGGGACAGCGGGATGATGTGAGTCATGGCGAGTGCGAGTGATGACGGCATGGTGCCCGACCCCTGGCAGGCTCAGCTAGGGGCGCTGGGAGCGTTCATCAGGGCCCAGCGGCAGCTGGCCGACTTATCGCTGCGCGAGATGGCAGCCCTGACCCGGATCTCCAACGCCTACCTCAGCCAGGTCGAACGCGGCCTGCACCAGCCGTCGCTGACGGTGTTGCGAGCCATCGCGGACGCGCTCGGACTGACCACCGAACAGCTGCTGGCGAAGGCGGGATGGGCGAAAGCTGTGGCTGACGACGTCCCTGCCGATCAGCCGGCCAGCACAGAGGACACCATCCGGTGCGACCCGCGGCTCACCGAGGCCCAGCGCGAGGCTCTGCTCGGGGTGTACCGCAGCTTCATCGAGGGTAGGGCTCGGTAGCGGCGCACGTCCCAGCGCTTGACATAGTTATCAATCGTGCGTACTTTGGTGATCGAAACCTGATGAGCCTACGAAAAGGACAGACGATGACCGCAACGCAGGAGACCGTTACCGACGCCACCCGCCGAGGCCAGGACGCCACGATCAGCGTGCTGGATGCCTGGGCAGACATCGTCAAGAAGATGGTCGGCTCGTTCCCAACCCCAGACGGCAAGATTCCCGACACCGCCGAGGTCGTGGACAAATACTTCGACTACGTCGAGCACATACTGGCCACCCAGCGGGAGTTCGCCAAGAACATGATGGCCGTCACCACGTCGGCCGCCAGCAAGGCTGCTTCTGCTGCGCAGGATGCCGCCAAGGACATGCAGGAGCCCGCCAAGAACGCAGCCGCGAAGAAGAGCTGAATCAGCACCGGGCGCCCTCGTCAGCTGCCGCTCAGACTCCTAAGATGGTGATCATCGGACTGGGGTGAGCGCACTAGAGGGGTAGGGCCCATGACGTCGACCGGGTTGGTGAGCGGGTCTGTCGACCGTGCACAACGGCTGTGCGAACTGCTCAAGCAGGCTGGTGCCGACCCGGTCGCCGTCACCGATCCGGCCCAACCGGTCCCGGAGGGGCTTGACTTCTACATCCAGCTACCGGTGACCATCCATCCTGAGGGCGACACCGCTGTTGCGCGCGTCGGCTCGTTCCTCTCTGCCGGCCTGCTGGCCCGCTTCCGCGCGGTCGAGCGGGTGCTTCCGGTACTCAAGCCTGGCGCGACCGTGGTGCTGGTGTCGGGCAACACTCCGGACGAGGTGTCGCTGCCCGACGACCAGCGCTCCCGGTTGGCGCTGCTGCACCTGCTGGCGTACGCCACCCGGGCCGAACTCGCCTCCAGACAAGTGCAGGTCACAGTGGTCAGCAGCCGGCGCAGCGACCACGAGATCGTCCAGTACGCGCTGGGCGGCGACGATGCCCAGACCCAGCGGGAATCCCAGGAACGGGCCAGCGCGGCCACCGCCTACCAGGACTGGCGCACCGAAGTGATGGGCCTAGTCGGTGTCGACATCTGACTGCCCTCTGGCTGCCTGGCTGAGGTGATATCCGGCCGCCACCTCCGAGCAGTAGCCTAGTGAGGCACACATACTGCTGAGGAGGTCACCGGTGAGCTTGATGTTGAGTCAGGACGCACCGGCAGACGCGTTGCTGGACCGAGACCCGCTGGCGTTGCTCCTGGCGATGCTTCTTGATCAACAAGTGCCGATGGAGCGGGCCTTCGCGGCGCCGTACGAGCTGGCGCAGCGTCTGGAGCACGATCTCGACGCTCACGAGCTGGCCGACTACGACCCGGACGCGCTGGCGGAGCTGTTTGCGAAGCAGCCGGCGTTGCACCGGTACCCCAAGGCGATGGCTGCGCGGGTGCAGCATATCTGCCAGGCACTGGTCGAGCGCTACGACGGCGATGTGACGGGGTTGTGGCGAGATGTCTCAGACGCACACGAGCTACTCGAGCGGCTGGTAGCACTGCCGGGTTACGCGATCCAGAAAGCGCAGATCTTCGTGGCGCTTCTCGGCAAGCAGCGTGGCGTGCGCCCGGAGGGTTGGCGGGAGGTGGCAGGCTCCTACGGCGAGGAGGGCGTCTACCGGTCAGTCGCCGACGTGACCGACGCCGAGTCGCTGGCCAAAGTTCGGGAGCACAAGCAGCAGGTGAAGGCGGCAGCTAAAGCGAAGAAGTAGGAGTACCGAGGGACGGGAAGTGATGTCGTGCGGGACACGCATGAGCATGGCCGGCGGTCGGATGACGCCCCTGTGCTCATCACAGCGGCCGAACCCTCCTACGCCGAGCAGTACGCGACGCGCCGGCGCAAGTACGCGATCCTGATGTCGGCCCGCATCCCGTGCCTCGTCCTGGCGGGGGTGTTCTACCAGACCTGGTGGCTTGCTCTGACCTTCGTCGTGCTCTCAATACCGCTGCCCTGGATGGCGGTGCTCATCGCCAACGACCGCGCCCCCCGCAAAGCCGAACAGGTCAGCAGGCTGCGACACGATCTGCCGGGACACGCCCCGCACGGCCGCGAGCTGGAGACCCGAGACCACACCGTCGTTGAAGGATGACCAAGCGCCACGGGGCCACCGATTCCTAGTGGGGCGTGGCACCCGGTCACAGCAGCGCCTTGATCGGGATAGGCAGGTCGCGGATGCGGACGCCGGTGGCATGGAAGACGGCGTTGGTGATCGCGGCGGAGACGCCGACGGCGCCAAGCTCGCCGATGCCCTTGGCGCCGATCGGGCAGGCGTGCGGGTCGTGGTCATCGACGAAAGAGACGTCGACCTCGCCGATGTCGGCGTTGACCGGCACCAGATAGCCGGCCAGGTTCTTGGAGACGAAACGCCCGAGGTGGGGGTCGAATGCCGAGGCCTCCAGTACGGCCTGGCCGTAACCCCAGGTGATGCCGCCGATCATCTGGCTGTGCGCGGCCAGCAGATTGATGATCCGGCCAGCACCGTAAACGCCCACGCAGCGGGGCATGCGCACCAACCCCAGATCGGCGTCTACCCGGACCTCGACGAACACCGCTCCGTAGGTGTGGATGGAGTACCGGCTGCCGGCATCGTCGTCGGGACTCCAGCGCTGCTCGGCCTCCAACGAGTTCAGCCCGACCGCTGCCAGCCGGGCTGGGTAGCCGCCAGCGCCGTCCAGGGCGTCGAGCTTGCCGCGCAACTCGGTGGCTGCGGCGTGCACCGCTGAACCTACCCCCATGGTGGCCGACGACCCGGCGGTCATCCCCGCCTGGGGTAGCTCGGTGTCGCCGAGGTGAACCTCGATCGCGCCGGGGTCCACGCCGAGGACCTCGGCGGCGACCTGGGTGATCACCCCAGGCAGGCCGGTGCCGATCTCCTGGGTGCCGCACTCGGCGGTGACCCGACCGTCAGCGTGCATGCGCACCCGCGCCGAACACGGGACCCGGAAGGTGTCCATGGTGGCCACCGCCATGCCGTAGCCGACCCAGTGGTCACCGTCGCGCATCGACCTGGGCGCGCGCGGCCGGTGCTGCCAGCCGAACCGTTCGGCGGCCCGGGTGAGGCACTCCCGCAGCGGGCGGGAGGAGAACGGCTGCCCGGTCATCGGGTCCCGCTCCGGTT
>JBOHFU010000051.1:0-13263 GCA_050699675.1 Pseudonocardiaceae bacterium | reverse complement strand
ACCGGCACGGTCCCCGCGGTGAGCGTGCACGTCTACATCCCAGGCCTGACCGTGATGAACCGCTACCGGATGGAGCCTGGCGAGCTGTGCCACGTCGGGGTGGCGCAGGCCGGGGTGGACTGGTGAGTCGCCCGGCCGGCTCGCGCAGCATCGACCAGATGCTGGCGCAGGCCCGTTCGCGGCTGCAGCGCGTTACCCCCGTCCAGGCGCACGACGCTCTTGCCGCTGGTGCCCTGCTGGTGGACATCCGCCCGGGCTGGCAGCGCGCCGCAGAGGGAGAGGTACCGGGAGCACTGCTGGTCGAGCGCAACCACCTGGAATGGCGTTTCGACCCGGAATGTGACGCCCGGCTGCCCCAGGCCACCGGCTACGACGTGCACGTGATCGTGCTCTGCTCGGAGGGCTATACCTCCAGCCTCGCCGCCGACTCGCTCCGCGCCCTCGGCCTGTACCGCGCCACCGACGTGATCGGCGGCTTCCATGCCTGGTCTGCTCAGGGCCTCCCGGTGCAGTAGCGCAGCATTCACGCCCTGACCAAGATGTCTAATCCGGCGGCAGGCGGTGCGTGACATGGCGCGGTACGGGGGCGTCGGCGGGTAGCAGCGCGCACGGCACTGGGGCACCCCAGTGGGTGGTCAGCGGGAGCACCCCCGCCCACGCTCGGCCCGCCGCGACGTCCGAGTCGTCGTCGGTTGGCGGCCCGGTTCTGACCTTCACCGACGCCTCGTCCAGGGGCAGTGCCAGTACCGTCGTGGCGGCGAGCTCTTTGCGGGTGGGTGGCCGGCTGTACTCCCAGGACCCAGGGGCAAGGTGCTCGACCAGCGTCCGTAACCCGTGCCGCAGCTCGGCTGAGTCGGTGACCTTCCGCGCCGTGCCGTGGATCACCGCGCTGGCGTAGTTCATGGAGTGGTGAAACGTCGAGCGGGCATAGACCACCCCGTCCAGCCGGGTCACCGTGACGCATACCGGCGCTCCCCGCGAGGCGGCCAGCAGGCTTGCCGCCCCACTGGAGCCGTGCAGGTAGAGAGTGTCTCCGTCGCGCCCGTACCCGGTGGGCAGTACCACCGGGGCGCCATCGCGTACCAGCCCGAGATGGCAGACCAGCGCGGAGTCGAGAAGCGCGTACAGCTCGGCGGGGTCGTGGCGAGCCCGGCCGCGGCCCCGGCGCGGCGTGCTACGCACTGTGGGGGACAGCATCATGGTAACGACGGTGACCCGTGAAGTGGCATCCTGAAATGGCCACCGAGAGGTAATTTCGAAAGGCCACTTGTGCTGCCCGAAGACTTGCCGTTAACCCTGGATCGCCAGGATGCCCGGCCGCTGGCGGTGCAGCTGGCCGATGGGTTGCGGGCAGCCGCCGGATGCGGGGCGGTGCGGATGGGAGACCGGCTGCCTTCCACCCGGGCGTTGGCCACCACGCTGGGCGTCAGCCGCACCGTGACCGCAGCGGCGTACGACGTACTGCAGGCCGAGGGTTGGATCGGTGGACGACGGGGCGCGGGTACCTACGTCATCGCGGCGCCTGGCGTGCCGGCACTGCCGTATCCGGGCACACGCCCCGTCCCGGAGCAAGAACCTGAGCGTGGGATCGACCTGCGACCCGGCACGCCCTGGTCGGCGGGCTTGCGCCGGGCGGCATGGCGGCGTGCCTGGCGTGCCGCAGCCGACGCAGAAGTCCTTACTCGCCCGATGGAGGCGGGCCTGCCGGAGTATCGGGCCGCGGTGGTGGATCACCTGCTGCGCCACCGCGGGCTGGCGGTGGTACCGGAGACCGTGCTGGCCACTGGCGGCACCACCGCGGCGGTAGTGGAGTTGGCCGCCGTGCTGCTACGCCCGGGCGACGTGGTCGCGGTGGAGGAGCCTGGCTACCCGCGGGCGGTCGGGGCCCTGCGAGCTGCCGGATTGCGGGTGCTGCCCGCGCCGGTGGACGACGGAGGGCTCGTGGTCACCGCGCTGCCCGACCAAGCCAGGGCGGTGTACTGCACTCCGGCGCACCAGTATCCGCTGGGTGCCACCCTCTCCGCGAGCCGCCGGCTCGCGCTGGTGGCCTGGGCCCGCGAGCGCGCGGCCTGGGTGCTGGAGGACGACTACGACGGGGAGCTGCGCCACCACGGTGCTCCCCTCCCACTGCTGGCCACTGTGGGGCCCGACGTGGTGGTACATCTCGGTACCGCGAGCAAGATCCTCACCCCGGTGCTGGGTGTCGGGTGGATGGCCGCTCCCGGCGAGGTGGTGGCTGCGATCTGTGCGTACCGGTCCGACATCGGCGTGCGACCGTCCCCGGCCGGTCAGCGGGTACTCACCACGCTGGCGATGTCCGGTGATCTTTCCCGGCACCTGCGCCGGGTGCGCCGCGAACTGCTTGCCCGGCGGGACTTGCTGGTTGGCGCACTGCGCGCGGCGGGCCTGACGGTACGTGGTGACCAGGCGGGCGCACACTTGGTGATAGACCTACCGAGCGAGGAAGCCGAACGCAGCGCGATGCACCGCGCGCAATGCGAGAGGCTGCTACTGGACGGGCTGGCACGCTGCCACGACGGCCCGCGCGCTCGCTACGGGGTGGCTCTGGGTTACGCCGGGCTCGGCAGCCGGTCGCTGTTTGCCGCGGTGCTGCCCCGGCTGATCGCGCTGCTGGCGGCCGGGCCAGCGACACCGCAGGGACCCCCGAGTCACCGGGGGTAGGGTCTGCCGCCATGACGGATCGCAGGCTGCGGGTTGCCGTCGTCTTCGGCGGTCGCAGCAGTGAACACGCGATCTCCTGCGTGTCTGCGGGCAGCGTGCTGACGCACTTGGACCGGGCGCGATTCGACGTCATCCCGGTCGGCATCAGCCCTGATGGCGCCTGGGTGCTGGGTACCGGCGAGCCGGCCGAGCTGGCGATCCGGGACCGGAAGCTTCCTGCCGTGGACGGCGCCGCCACGGCGCTTGCGCTGCTCGGTGATCCAACCAGGCGGGAACTGGTGCACATCACGGGCGATCGGCCCGGGGAGGTGCTCTCCGGGGTGGATGTGGTGTTCCCCGTGCTGCACGGGGCTTTTGGCGAGGACGGCGCGATCCAGGGACTGCTGGAGCTGGCCGACCTTCCCTATGTCGGCTCGGGGGTGCTGGCCAGCGCGGCGGGAATGGACAAGGAGTTCGCCCGCAAACTGCTGGGCATCGAGGGTCTGCCGGTCACTGATGCTGTGGTGCTGCGCGCCGATAACGCCACGCTGACCGCGGATCAGCGCGAACGGCTGGGCCTGCCGGTCTTCGTCAAGCCGGCCAGAGCGGGCTCCTCGATGGGCATCACCAAGGTGGTGGACTGGTCCGAACTGCCCTCGGCGATCGCGACCGCTCGCGCGGTCGATCCCAAGATCCTCGTCGAGGCGGCAGTGATAGGTCGCGAGGTCGAGTGCGGGGTACTGGAGTTCCCCGACGGCCGGGTCGAAGCGTCGCTGCCCGCGGAGATCCGCGTGGTCGCTGAGGACTCCGCAGGTTGGTACGACTTCGACGCCAAGTATCTCGACGAAGCGTGCGAATTCGACATACCCGCCAAACTCGACGACGACGCCGCTGCCGGATTGCGAGCGATGGCGGTTTCTGCGTTCCGTTCGCTGGACTGCCAGGGCCTTGCTCGGGTCGACTTCTTCGTGGGACCCGACGGTGCGTTGACCGTCAATGAGATCAACACGATGCCCGGCTTCACGCCGATCTCGATGTACCCCCGGATGTGGGCAGTGACCGGAGTGGACTACCCCACTTTGCTGTCCATATTGATCGACACAGCGGTGGCCCGGGGGACCGGACTGCGCTGAGACCTTGGTGAGGGGCCGTTAGTTCGATCGGGTGAACTACCGCGACTTATTCTTGAACGGCTAGTTGAGCATGTGGGACCGCTTGTGTCGGAGTGGGCGTTCCCGCACGGACGGAGACATGCACTGCGTCCTCGGTTCCGGCCGTGTGTATGGTCCCGGCGGCTGGCGCGGAGGGATTGCGATGTCCCCTTCATTTGGAAGCAACGGAACCGGTATCCCCGTCGATGAGCAGAGCATGACGCTCGTCGAAGACGAGCTCAACGACATCGCACTGCCTCACGATCGGGATGATTATCGGGCCCGGCACGCGCAATCAGACCGTGGCGTCGACGTCGATGAACCCACTGAACCGGCCGAATCCACCGTGGTCGCTGGTGGCGCGGTCGTCGAGGTGGCCGATGAATGGGATGAGCCGGAGGACTTCCGGTTCATCGTCCGTCCTTACACCTGGACCCAGGGCCGGACCCGGCCGGTGCAGGACCTCGCCGTCGAGACGTTGGTGTCCACCAGCGACGCAGGTCGAGACGTCATCACTACCCACTCCGCAGAACACTCCGCCATCGCTGGGCTGTGTGCAGATGTCCGCTCGGTCGCGGAGGTCGCGGCCCTGCTCGCGCTGCCGCTGGGGGTGGCCCGGGTGCTGCTCGCTGACATGATCGACACCGGCTTGATGCACGTGCACGGCAACCCGGCGGAATTCGGGAGCCCACCGGGCCAGTCGCTGATGGAGCGGGTTTTACTCGGGCTGCACGGCCTATAACGCGATCAGCGCGAGATGTTCACGTCGCGCTGCGCCAAGGTGTCCGCGATCACGATAGCGACCTGCTGTAGCGCCCCGCTGCCGGTGACCGGGGGTAGGTCGACCACGACGTAAACAGGACGATCCACTGCGACCCAGGTGCTCGTGCCAGGACTGGGAAGTGTGAAGAACTGCACTCCGGAGATCGCCAGCAGCCGCGAGGTCGCGGTGAGGTCGGTAGGCCGGTCCAGCCCGCAGCGCAGCACCACCGGCGGCTCACCCCACGCGGCCGCGCCCGCCGGGGCCGGAGCAGCCAGCTGCCGCCGTTGCAGGGTGCCTTGCTCGCCCCCGTCCAGCTCCTCGGGCAGAGCGGCCAGCAGCCGCGTGCAGTCTGCCGAGCCGGCCGCGGGGGCCGGGACCTCGGCCAGCCCCACCGGACCCTGAGGCCGGCCCCGTACCTGCGCGGCGACGACGAGCACCCCGACCACAAGCGCCACCGGCAGGGCCAGCGCGATCCCGAGCAGCCAGCGCGGGGTGCCTGCCGGGTACGCCACCACGACCGCCGTCAGGACAGGTGCACGACGGGACAGGTCAGCGTGCGGGTGATGCCGGCCACGTTCTGCACTTTGGCCACCACGAGCTGGCCCAGCTGGTCCACGTCGGCGGCCTCGGCGCGCACGATCACGTCGTAGGGGCCGGTGACGTCCTCCGCGCTCGCGACGCCGGGCAGGCTCGACACCGCTGCGGCCACGGCGGCCGCCTTGCCGACTTCGGTCTGGATAAGGATGTATGCCTGAACCACGGCGTGGCCCTTCGTGTCGGCGACTCGATCGGGTAGGAACGAAATCTACCGTGGATGGGGGGTGTGACCATGTGTCCTGCCGGTGATAGCGCACCGGACTCGCCGCCGTCCGAAACCGGCTCGGTAGCCGATCTGGGCGAGTTCGGGCTGATCGCCCGGATCACTGCGGGGCGGCGGCTGGCGCCGGCCACGTTGCTCGGCCCAGGGGATGACGCCGCGGTGCTGGCCGCTGCGGACGGTCGGGTAGTGGTGAGCACCGACGTGCTCGTCGAGGGCGTGCATTTCCGGCTGGACTGGTCTACGCCGCACCAGGTCGGACGCAAGGCGGTGGCAGCCAACCTGGCAGACGTGGCGGCGATGGGCGCGGTGCCCACCGGGCTGGTCGTCGGCTTGGCCGTGCCCGGGCGCACCTCTGTGTCCACCGTGGATGATCTTGCTGACGGGATGTGGGAGGAGGCCGGGCGAGCCGGCGTGGGTGTCGTCGGTGGCGATGTGGCCAGCTCGGCTGAGCTGGTCGTGTCGGTGACTGCGCTCGGCGACCTGCAGGGCCGGGCCCCGGTCACCAGGGCCGGTGCCCGGAGAGGGGACGTGCTCGGGCTGTGCGGCAGGTTGGGCTGGTCGGCCGCGGGCCTCGCCGTGCTGCGCCGGGGGTTCCGGTCTCCGCTGGCGGTGGTGGGTGCACATCGCGTGCCGGAGCCTCCCTACGGCGCCGGCCCGCAGGCCGCTGCGGCGGGCGCCACGGCGATGATCGACATCTCGGATGGCTTGCTCGCCGACGCTGGGCACCTCGCCGACGCCTCCAACGTCAGCATCGACATCGACTCGGCGGCGCTGCCGGTGCCCAGCAGGCTGGTCGAAGTAGCCTCAGCGCTAGGCGCCGACGCGCGGCACTGGGTGCTCACCGGGGGAGAAGACCACGCGCTGCTGGCGAGCTTCCCGGCCGGGATCGCGCTGCCCGCTGGCTGGACGGTGCTCGGCACAGTGCGGGAGGGCCGCGGCGTGACCGTCGACGGCCGACCCTATGACGTGCTCCCAGCGGGCTGGGAGCACTTCTAGGCTGCCCGCCCGATAAGGTCGCGGACCATGCCTGCAGCTGTGGACGAGATCGTGGAGGCCGGCTGGGCCGAGGCGCTGGCCCCGGTGGCTCGGCAGGTCACCGCTGCCGGGGAGTTCCTCCGAGGAGAGATCGCCGCGGGGCGGCGCTACCTGCCGTCTGGGCCGAACATCTTGCGGGCCTTCACCCAGCCTTTCGACCAGGTGCGAGTGCTCATCGTCGGCCAAGATCCCTACCCGACTCCAGGCCACGCGGTGGGGCTGTCGTTCTCGGTCGAGCCGGATGTCCGGCCGTTGCCGCGCAGCCTGGCCAACATCTTCCGGGAGTACAGCGACGACCTCGGCTTGCCCGCCCCGTCCAACGGGGATCTCAGCCCATGGGCCGAGCGTGGTGTGCTGCTGCTCAACAGGGTACTCACGGTTGAGCCCGGACGGCCGGGGTCGCACCGCGGCAAGGGGTGGGAGCAGGTCACCGAGCAGGCGATCCGTGCACTGGTGGCGCGTCCAGCGCAACCGCTGGTGGCGATCCTGTGGGGCCGGGACGCGGGCACCCTGCGCCCGATGCTCTCCGACGTGCCGTGCATCGAGTCCGCACACCCGTCGCCGATGTCAGCCGACCGTGGGTTCTTCGGCTCCCGGCCCTTCAGCCGCGCCAACGCCCTGCTCGCAGACCTAGGAGCCGACCCAGTCAACTGGACCCTCCCGTAACGCCCCTTCCGAGGGTGTTCAGGCGCGGGTGACTTTGCCTGCCTTGAGGCACGAGGTGCAGACGTTCAGGCGTCGGCGCGCGCTGGCGCCGATCTTCGCCCGGACGGTTTGGATGTTCGGGTTCCACCGGCGGTGGGTCCGCCGGTGCGAGTGCGAGACCGACATGCCAAAGCCCGGTCCCTTGCCGCAGACATCGCACACGGCAGCCACGTCAGACACTCCCTGAATTCGTCGCGATGGATCTCCGGGCAAGGGTAACCGGGCGGTGCGCAGTGCTGCACACCGGGGACGTCGCAGGAGGTGGGTAACCTTCAACGCAGCCCGCACGAAGGCGGTGAGGAGGAGCCGCGGTGCTGCAGTCGCTGGACGGGGCGGCGGTCCGTCACTGGGCCGTCACTTGCTGTGATGCGCTTACCGCGCATCGTGACGAGATCAACGCGCTCAACGTGTTCCCGGTCGCCGATCAGGACACCGGCTCCAACCTGTTGGCCACCATGCGGGCCGGGTTGGACGCGGTGCTCCGGGATCACGGTGACGATCGGGATGCCCCGCCGGGCAACACGGCCGCGGTGCTGGCTCGCGGCGCGCTGATGGGGGCGCGGGGCAACTCCGGGGTGATCCTGTCCCAGGTCCTGCGTGGGCTGGCGGAGGCCCTGGTCGGCGCGGCCTTGGATGGTGCAGCGCTGCGGGAGGGGCTCCGCCGGGCCGATGAGCTGGCCATGGCCGCGGTGGCTGAGCCAGTGTCCGGGACCGTGCTGACCGTGCTACACGCTGCGGCGCAGGCAGCCGCGGATGTCCCGTCCGACGACCTCGGCGACGTGGCATCGGCGGCCACCATCGCCGCAGCCCGCGCACTGGCCGAAACCCCTCGTCAGCTTGACGTGCTGGCCGCGGCCGGGGTGGTGGACGCGGGCGGCCAGGGCTTGGTCGTGCTGCTGGAGGCACTGCTGACAGTGGTCACCGAGTGTGCCGACGCGGGGCCGGGGATCGCCGCCGGAGTCTTCTCACGCCCGGCGCAGATACTGCAGGCGACCCGGGAGGGCGGGTCCGCGCAATACGAGTACGAGGTGATGTACCTGCTCGACGGTACCGATGAGGCCAGCGTCGGCCTGTTGCGCGCCGAGCTTGCCGGGCTGGGCGATTGTGTGGCGGTCGTGAGCTCGGGCGGGGGGGCTACCGCGCTGTGGAACGTGCACGTGCACTGCTGCGATGTCGGTGCCGCGATCGAGGCAGGGGTCCGGGCGGGGCGGCCGCACCGCATCACTGTGCTGCGCTTTGCTGACCAGACCCTTGCTGATCGAACCCTTGCTGGCCACAGCGGCGAGGCGGACCGCTTCGTCACCGGCCACGCGGTGCTCGCGATGGTCTCCGGGCCCGGGATCGACGAACTCTTCCGCGGTGAGGGTGCACTCACGGCCCCTGCCACCAGCAGCGTGAGCGAGCTGCTCGCTGTCCTCGCCGGCACCCGTGCCCGGCACATTACTGTGCTGGCGGGTCCGGGCGCCGCGACCCGGGTCGCCGAGACCGCGGCCAGCCACGCCCGGGAGACCGGCCAGGAGGTGGTGGTCGTGCCGATCGCGTCACCGGTGCAGGTACTGGCGGCGATCGCGGTGCACGACGCCGGCCGGCGAGCGGCCGACGACCTGGCGGCCATGACCGAGGCCGCCACCGCGACCCGGCGGGGGGAGCTGACCGTGGCCAGCGCAGCCACGCAGACCTCGGTCGGGCGTTGCCAACCGGGCGACGTATTCGGCACGGTCGACGACGAGGTCGTGCTGATTGAGGGTGACCCATTGTCCGCGGCCCGTGGGCTGGTGGAGCGGATGCTGTCGGTGGGCGGGGAACTGGTGACGGTGCTGCTCGGCCAGCACGCCCCGGTCGGCGTCGGCGACATGCTGATCAAGCATCTGCGTAGCGCGCACCCGGAGGTCGAAGTAGTGGTCTATGTCGGTGACGTGCCGGACAGCGTGCTGCTGGTCGGGGTGGAGTGAGCCGTGGCCGGGATGGACGATGCGCTGGACCGGGTGATCGGCGCGAAATCGGCGACTCTGCTGGCCGAGCAGTTGGACGTGCACACCGTCGGTGACCTGCTGCGGCACTACCCGCGCCGGTACGCCGACCAGGGCCAACTCACCCCGATCGCGGGTCTGGCACCGGGCGAGGACGTCACAGTGGTCGCCGAGGTCCGCAGCTGCAGCTCACGGCGGATGCAGACCAAGAAGGGGACGATCCAGAACGCGGTGATCTGGGACGGCAGCCGCACGCTGAACCTGACCTTCTTCAACCAGCACCGGTTGCCCATGGTGCTCACCCCGGGTAGGCAGGCGTTGTTCGCGGGCCGGGTGACGACGTACGGCAAGAAACGCATCCTGCAACTCACCCACCCGAGGTATCAGCTGCTCGACGGCGACGCGGGCGAGCTCGCGGAGTTCTCCCGGCCGCTGATCCCGGTCTATCCCGCCACCAAGGACTTACCGTCCTGGACGATCCAGCTCTGCGTGCGCCAGGTCTTCGACGTCCTGGACGAACCGCTGGATCCGCTACCGCCGGCCCTGCGCGCTGCGCACCGGCTGCCGGGACTGGGCGCCGCGTTGCGGAATGTGCACCGCTCCGACGACCGGTCCGAGATCGCCGCGGCCCAGCGCAGGCTGAAGTGGGATGAGGCGATGGCGGTGCAGCTCACCCTCGCTCAGCGCCGTCAGCAGGCGGCGCTACGTCCCGCGCCGGCCTGCCCGCGGCGCGATGGCGGGCTGGCCGCCGCGTTCGACGCCGCGCTGCCCTTCACCTTGACCGCTGGGCAGCAGGAGGTAGGCGAGCTGCTGGCGGCCGAGCTTGCTGGCGCGCACCCGATGAACCGGCTGCTGCAAGGTGAGGTCGGGTCCGGCAAGACCGTGGTGGCGCTGCGCGCGATGCTGCAGGTCGTCGACGCCGGGCGGCAAGCAGTGCTGCTGGCGCCCACTGAAGTGCTCGCCGCGCAGCACGCCCGTTCCCTGCGGGACATGCTCGGCGACCTCGGAAGGGCTGGCGAGCTGGGGTCCGCCGAGGCGGCCACCCGGATCGCTCTGCTGACCGGGTCGCTGCCGGCGCGGGCCCGCAAGCAGGCCCTGCTGGACGCGGGCTGTGGTGCGGCGGGGATCGTGGTCGGCACGCACGCCCTGATCCAGGACCGGGTGTCCTTCGCCGACCTGGGCATGGTGGTGGTCGACGAGCAGCACCGCTTCGGCGTCGAGCAGCGCGACGCGCTGCGGGGCAGGGTGGCCGACGGCACCAGCCCGCACGTGCTGGTGATGACCGCGACACCGATCCCGCGCACCGTCGCGATGACCGTCTACGGCGACCTGGAGGTCTCCGCGCTGCGGGAGCTGCCGGGTGGCCGGTTACCGATCTCCACCACGGTGGTGCCGGTCGGGGAGAAGCCCGGCTGGCTGGACCGGGTCTGGCGGCGGATCACCGAAGAGGTCGCCGCCGGCCGGCAAGCCTACGTGGTGTGCCCGCGGATCGGCGGTGAGGACGCGGCCGGCGAGGACACCCCTGACGGCGATGGGAGTGGACGCCCGCCGCTCGCGGTGCTCGACCTGGAGCCGCAGCTCACCGAGGGCCCGCTGGCCGGGCTGCGGCTGGGGGTATTGCACGGCCGGCTCCCGGGGGAGGAGAAGGACGCCGTGATGCGCGCCTTCACCGGCGGCGAGATCGACGTGCTGGTGGCCACCACCGTCGTCGAGGTCGGGGTGGATGTGCCCAACGCCACCGTCATGGTGATCATGGATGCACAGCGGTTCGGGGTCAGCCAGCTGCACCAGCTGCGTGGCCGGGTGGGCCGGGGGTCGCATCCCGGGCTGTGCCTGCTGGTGACCGACTCACCGGAGGGCACCGCCGGCCGGGAGCGGATGGACGCCGTGGCTGCGACCACCGACGGGTTTGAGCTGGCCCGGCTGGATCTGGAGCTGCGCCGGGAGGGGGATGTGCTCGGCGCGGTGCAGTCCGGCCGGCATTCCGGGCTCAAACTGCTGTCGCTGCTGCGCGACGAGAACCTGATCGGGCAGGCGCGAGATGCCGCCCAGGAACTGGTCGGGGCCGATCCCGAACTCACCGAGCACCCCGCGCTGGCCCGCCTAGCCGCTGACCTGCTCGACGAGGAACGTGCCCAGTTCCTCAACAAAGTGTGACGCTGTTGGACTCTCGCCGCTTCACGAAGTGCGGTAGATCCTCGGCGAGGAGGATCAACCGAGGGTCACCGCCCGGGGCGCAACCTCCTAGGAC
This sequence comes from Pseudonocardiaceae bacterium, assembly GCA_050699675.1. Taxonomy (GTDB): domain Bacteria; phylum Actinomycetota; class Actinomycetes; order Mycobacteriales; family Pseudonocardiaceae. The sequence continues at coordinate 1,907 of JBOHFU010000051.1, read as the reverse complement.
CAGATGACCACTACCTTGTCGTGGATGTCTTAGCGAGTGTGGTAGGTTGTGCACCGCAGGCTCGAGGAGCGTCGCGGACCAGCGATGGCCGATCGAGGAGCGGTGGTCGGCGACCTGCGGCGGGCCATCACTCGAGCAGCGTGTGGCGACGCCTTCATTGAGGCCTTGTCGCGGAGGTCTTCCGGGATTCCGTCGTCATGAAGAGTTCCGACTTCGACTATTGACTCGTCGTCGCGCGCCTGCCCCGTTGGTCTCGTTTCCATCGATTCCTTCAAGGTGACGTCCTTCCGGGGCCTCTCTCGCCTCTTTTCGCTGCCTGATTCCCACTCGTTCTGGCTGTCTTAGGGAGTGTTCATGACCGCCGTGACCCTCGATCTCCTTCTTAGTTCCACTGCGGCAGGTGGTCCCAGTTGCCTGACCTCAACCACCGAGCTGCAACCAGCTGGGGGCCCGCACGCCTCGGTCGCCCCAGCCAAGTTCGCTCTGCCCCGTTCGCAGGACGGCGTGTACGCCTACGAAGCGCGGTTTCTCGACGGTGCGGCGCGCCCAGCAGTGCTCATCGACTCCAAACAGTCGCAGCTCAACCGGGTCGAGGTGGCGCTGCAGCAGGCTATCGACGACGGGCACCCGGTCCTGAGGCGGCTGCCGCACGTGGTGGTCACCTACCAGCGTGACGGCATCGAGGAGCGCTACACCGACTTGATGTTGCCGCACCGGATTTACGACGGCCACATTCGAGCCGGCTTCGTCGATGGCGGACCGGTCACCGCATTCGAGAGCTATCGGGCAGTCCGCGATGCCACGCCGGCCAATGCTCGCGCGCTGTTGGAGACCAGCCCTGTGACTCTCGTTTTCGGTGGGTGGGATTCTTCTCGTCGCGCTCGTCAAGGACGTTGGCGCAGTGCCCTCGTCGGCGAGATCGTCGGCTTCTGCGCGGACCCGGAGGCCGGCCCAGGCCGCAGGGTTATGCGCGGCGGTGCACGGGTCGACCCCGTCGCCATGCAGGTGCAACTCGGTCAGAAGGCGATGATGAATGTCGCCGACGCGCAGCGCGATGAGCTGAGCCCCACGAACTACACGAAGATCAAAGCGGCAGCTGAGAAGAGCGCGAAGGACAAGCAGCCGGCCTCAGCTTCGGGCCTCGGGCTGGGCGGGGTACCGCCAACGTTGGTGCAGCTTGCCGGAGTGGCCTGCGAGCGGATCATCCGCAGCCACGTCTTGTCATTCGCCACGCTGCGCCAGATGCGATTTGGCACCGGACCCGACGGGGACGCGGCCTGCCGGGCGCTGCTCGCCGCACTGGCGCTCAACGGGTTGGCCCGCTCGGACGCGGAGCTCTACCTGCGGGCGAACTGCGATCTGATCGAGGCTGCGGCGCCGGTGCTGACCCTGGACCGGCGCGATGGGCAGTGGGAATCACTAGAGCGGCTGACGATCGCGGCCGCGGACGCCCTGATCGCTGACGCACTGCAGTACGCCGAAAGCGCAGCCGGGGTGCAGTGGAACGGCGTTGCGCTGCAGGTCACTGGCAACCAGGACGTGATCGCGGGTGCGGTCGACGAGGACGCCGGTGAGTCGGCATGAGCTTCGCGATCATCGCCGAGCTGCCGCTGGGCGTCTACTACGGAGGGGTTGGGGATGGGGAGGTCGATGTGCTGCCATCCCCGGCGCGGTTGCACGCCGCGTTGCTCTGCGCCGCCGCGCAGGGGCCCCGCGCATGTCCCGATGGGGAGTTACTAGCGCCGTGCGAGGACGACGCTGCGGCGCTGCGTTGGCTCGAACGACATCCGCCTGACGGCGTCCGCCTGCCGACTCACACGGTCAACGCTTCTGCGGCCATCGCCTACCGCAAGCTCGGGCTATTGGAGAGGAGCAAGGAACGGGTGATCGGCAAGAGGTCGGTGTCG
>JBOHFU010000050.1:0-13278 GCA_050699675.1 Pseudonocardiaceae bacterium | reverse complement strand
ACCGAACTCCGGGTCTGCGTCGTTCAGGTGCAACACTGGGGCTGGGCACCCGGCTCGGCTGATCGCCGCGCAGGTGAGCTGCCCACCGGGTCGCACATCCTCCAGCACAGTCCTGCCCGGCTCCCTCGCCCGGCTAACCGCCCTCAGTAATGCGGGGACCACACCTGGCACGGGCTGGTCGCGGCGAACCCGCACGTCATGCTCGTCGCCCAACGGGCTGCCCGCCCAGCTCGGGCCAAGCGGGCCGTTGGTGAGGGGGAGGGCGCCGAGGAGCACTCCTGCGCCGTCCAGAGCGATCAACAATAGGGGTGTGCCGAGATCGGGAAAGGCGCGCCAACTGGCCAGGCACCACGCAGGGGAGGTGAAGATGTCACTGGACCCGCCAGCGTGCAGGCGCCCCCAGCCCTGGGCCACGCCCTGCGCCTCGTCCACGGAACCCAGCGCGATGACCCGGGTCACGCGCTGGGACGGTAGGGGCTGTAGTCGAACCGGTCGAAGTACTCCCGCAGCAGCGGGATGATCTCCTTCTGCCCCGAGAATGCCAGCTCACGGGCCCGGATCGTGTTCTCCCAGTGCACGTCGGTGGTCCAGAGGTGCTGATCGGTCCGCCACTTCAGGGAAACGTCCCGGGGAATGAACTCGATCAAACAGAGCCAGACCTGCTTGGGGATGAACAGCAGCTCCCCGTCCTCGCGCAGCACGATCCATCGGTGCTTCTCATAGCCCGGGTAGCGGTGCGTGAGCGGTCCGACATCGACGTCGTAGGTGCACTCGATCCAGGCCGAAGGAACCTCGACGTAACCGCGCCGCGCGACTCGCGCCAACTCCTTGCAGACCACGATCGGGTCCCTGATGTCTTCCAGCGTCTGGCCGCAGTAGGCGAAGTCGAAGGCTCCATCGGGGAACGGCCAGGGCGTCGCACAGATGTCGAACCGGTGCCACGTGTTCGGCGTGTATCGCTCCGGACCTGAGCCGAGCCGCCCACCCCCGGCTCGGGTCTCGTAGGGCAGCAGGTCCACGATGTGGTCGGCGCGGTTGAGCGGCTTCCACCAGCCACCGATGTCCACAACCAGATCATCGGGCTCGATCCGGGCTAGGGCGGCTGCCAGGTTGTCGGGGTGCGGGTCCGGGAATCTCGGCAACTCCACAGTCGCAGCCTAGGTCGGCCGGGCATCGACGTGTCCCCATCTCACCCACGGCAAGTTAACGTTCGTCTGGTGTCGCCCTCCGCTCGACCGGCCGTGGTGTTCCTGACACACCATCTGCCGTGGCCGGCCCGTAGCGGCGGTCGCGTCTGGGAGGGCCAGCTCCTGCAACGGCTCTCCGCGCGCTTCGATATCGAGGTCGTGGCGGTGTCCAAGGTGCCCGAGTTCGACCGTCGCCACGTCGAGGAGGCAATTCGTCATGGCGTGCACGCCCGAATCTTCGCTGCCCAGGCCATGGAACAAGACCATGTTGGCCCACTCACCCGGCGGCACGCCGCACCAGCAGCGCGCGACTACTTGGCCTACCGCCTTCGACAACCAGCGATGGTGGTGCATGTGGAAGGCCATTACCTGCTCGGACTGGTACCCGAGCGGGTTCGGCCCGCAGTGTTGCTCGTCGAACACAACATCGAGTCCGCGCTGTTCGAGCAGCGAGCCGCCCAGTGCCCGGCACCAGCCGAGCGTGCCACCCTTCTCCGAGAGGGCGCTCGCACCCGCAGCGACGAGCTCACCGCGTGGCGCCGGGTTCGCATCGTCGGGGCAGTCACCGACGAAGACGCGGACGCGATCAGCACCGCAGTGCCCGACGCGGACGTGCGGTGCCTACCCAATGGCGCTGACCACCTCGGCACGGTATCGGGCCCGCCAGACACAGCCCTCTGTGAGTCCGCCCGCCTGTTGTTCATCGCTAACCTGGGATACGAGCCGAATCTGCACGCCGCCCGTCTGCTTCTCGCGGAGATCTTTCCCCAGATTCTGCGCCGCTGCCCTGACGCAACCCTGGCGATCGTGGGGTCTGATCCACCTGCATGGTTGGTGAAGGCCGGTCACCGTGAGCCCCGCGTGACCGTGACGGGCTGGGTCCCCGACGTGACCCCCTGGCTCGACGCAGCCCACGTGGTGGTATGTCCCCTCGCCGTAGGCGGCGGGGTCAAGGTCAAAGTCCTCGAAGCACTCGCCCGCGGCTGCGCGGTCGTCGCGACCCCGATTGCGCTGCAAGGCTTGCGGCATCTACCACCCGGCGCCGTGGTGGAATGCGCGGACGCGCCCGCCCTCGCCGAAGCCTGCGCCCGCCTCCTCATCTGTCGACAGGAACGGGACCGGCAGCGCTCCCGCGCCATCCAGGCCTCCCGGCATCTGCCCTCCTGGGAGGTGGCGGCAGACCTCCTAGCCAACACCTGGAGCGAACTCACCAGCACCATCACGCCGGTCGCCGAGCTGGCGTGACCCCACCACGCCAACCACCGCCAGCCCACCGGGTGCTGCATGTCATCGTGCCGCAACGCCAAGGCGCTATCGGCGGTGCGGACCTGCACGTTCTGGACTTAGCCTCCGCGCAGCAACAAGCTGGCAATCACCGGCCCTTGATCCTGACCCCCCGCGCTCCCGACGACTACCTGCAACGGTTGCATCAGGCCGATCTTGAGGTGCTCAGCCCGGGTCTGTTCCGCGTCGACCGCTATATCGACCTACCCCGCCAGCGCGATATCACGCTCATCCACACCCACGGATACGAGGCCAACTACCTCGTGGCCGCCATGCGGACGATTTCGCGCCGCTGGAATCATCTCCCTCTCGTCGTAACCGCACACGGGTGGATCGAGACGACACCGCGATTACGCCTGCAATCCCGACTTGACCGGTGCTGCGGGACGCTCGCCGAGGTACGGATAGCCACCGCAGCGCGGCACGCGCCCAAGCTCCGCGGTAGCCATGGCGTGGTGATGGCCGTACCCAATGGCGTGCCGGATCCCGCGCGTCTGCCCGCCACGCGGGAGGCCCGAGCGCCCTTCAAGCGATCTCTGGGCATCCCATCTCAAGCCACGATCATCGGCAGCGTCGGCCGCCTCTCCCGCGAGAAGCGCCTGGACCTGCTACTCGCTGCCACGCAGCGGTTGGTCCGTCATCGTCCGGACATCCACGTGCTGGTGGTGGGTGGAGGAGACCAACGCCCCCATCTGGAGTCGCTCACTGAGCGGCTAGGCCTACGCGGCAAGGTGACGTTCACCGGCCTGCTCCGCAACGTGACCCCCGCGCTGATCGCAATGGACGTGCTTGTCCAACCCTCCGACACTGAGGGGACACCGCGCAGCGTGCTGGAAGCAATGGCACACCAGGTGCCCGTTGTGGCCACTGACGTCGGCGACGTGGCGGAGCTACTCGACCATGGCCGCTGTGGTGCGCTGGTACCACCGGACGATGCTGACCTGCTCGCCCAGGCACTCCGCCGTCTCCTCGCCGACCCAGCTCGTGCTCGTGACCTGGTTCGATGCGCACGGTCACGATACGAGGCCCAGTACACCATCGATGTCATGCGGTGCGGCGTCGCAAAGGGTTACCAGATCGCGTACATGGCTCACCGGCTAGGCCGCCAACCGTGAACACCCCGCAGCGTGTGCTCGCGATCTCACCGCATCTGGACGATGCCGCGCTCTCGGCCGGCGCAACGCTGGCCGACTTCGCCGCACGAGGCGCCGACGTCGACGTCTTTACCTTGTTCGCCGGAGCCCCGCACCAGCGGCTGTCCGCAGTTGCCCGGGCTTTCCACGCCAAATGCGGGCTACCCCGGGACGCCTCCGCTGGAGCGCTGCGCATCGATGAGGACTGGGCAGCAATGAACCAGCTCGGCGTCCGTGCTCACCACTGCGGGTTCCTCGACGCCATCTACCGCCGAGCACCCGACGGCCGTTGGCTGTGCGAGCAGCATTGGGCCATGTTCGACGACTTGCCCCTGGACCCGGCTGGCCTTCTCAGCGAGGTCACCCACGAGGTCCGCCGCATCCTCGGCGCCGTAAGACCGGACCTGGTACTCACCTGCGCCGCAGTAGGCGGCCACATCGACCACCGGCTGACCAGGGCAGCGGTACTGGTGGCCGCCGCCACGGTGCCGATCTTGCTATGGGAGGACCTTCCCTACGCCATCGGCCGTCCTCCCACAGCAGCAACGCCCCTGACACCGACCACCTCGCCCGTGGCATGGGAACGGAAATGGAGTGCCGTAGCCTGCTACACCACCCAGATTCGTATGCTCTGGCCCGCGAACAGCGACTGGGCTGCCGAACTCCTCGCACACGCCGAGATTCGGGGCGGCGGACGTCCCGCGGAGCTGACGTTCCCGCCAGCTCCCGGACGCTTGGACTTCGGGCGCTGAGGTCCTTTTCAACTTGCAGCTTGCCGAAATCAGCTCAAGCCTGCCTGGCTGCGCGTAGCCGGCAGATTTGGTGCCGGAGCCGCCGAGCCAGCCGACAGCAGCACCGGCCGCTCGCCAGCGCGGCCGCGTAACTCGTCTTGCAGGTTGCTCGTCGCGGCAGTCTTGGAAGGTCCCCAGCGCGCGACGCGGACTGTCTGGCCGTTGAGTTGACGGAAGCGACATCGGGCGACCCACTGATGCCCGTCCCGGGTCACATGGATGCTGCCATGTTTGCCCAAGCCGAGGGGTGGACGGGCCATCGAGCGCCTCCGGAGACCGGTCCCCACGAGGGGTTCCGTCAAAACAAGTATGATCTTTCAGGAGCATACCAGGAGACTCTGAAAACTCTCTGAACTGCGATGATGGTGGGCCGCCTGGGGCTCGAACCCAGAACCTACAGATTAAAAGTCGAAAGTTAACCCGATAGGAGTAGGACTACCTGGCACTCTGCTCTCCCCGGTTGCGCCGCCAAGTCACCAAGGGCACGCGGGGACCTGGAGTTAATGGACAGTCCAATGGACAAGATCCACAGGGTACAGGTAGATCAGCAACATCCGGAGTCCCTGTACCCACGGCGGCAGTGGAGCTCAATCGAAGAGCAACAATCGGAGGGGCTTAGGGCTTGCAGATAATTAACACGCGGTTTTGACCCTCGTGCTGGCAGTGAGTACCCACCCGGGGTCTGGCGACAAGGGCATCGGTGTGGCGGGCTCGACGACGTGCCCGAGTTGTTCGAGCAAACGCCGGGTTTCCTTGGCGGTTCGGCGGATCGTGCTCGGGCTGGTGTTCAGTAGCCGGACGAGGGTGTCGTCGGGCAGTGCCAGACGCAGGCGTAACACTGTGGCGATGACGGGGTCGGGGAAGGGAAAGATCAGTGGCCGCCCGGAGCGGGGGCTTGTGCCGGGCATCGTTGGCGGGGTGCTCGCGTGCCCGCTCTACCCGTTGCGCCTGCCGCAGGTCGGCCAGCTGTGTGATCAGCTCGTCTAGTTCCTGTGCGGTCATCCCGGTCAGTTCGGGGACCGTGGTTTCGAGCTCTCGCCGTCCGAGTGACCTGATCAGCAGGAGCCATCTGTGACTGTGAATGCTCGATCGACGGCCGTAGCGACTTCTCTCGGGGCCTCAGTCGGGAGGAGGCGTCATGGTGCCACCACGCGGAGCCAAACGTGTCCCAGCCGTGGTGATCTACGCAGAGTTGCAGATGAGTGTTCACTCAGCTTCGTGGCGAAGAGGGCAACCTTCTGGCCATCAGCACCACTCCTCATCAGCCAGTGGGGCACCGTTCAGATGGTCTCGCCTGGCGCGCCACTCGGGCAAGAACTTGTCCATGAGCTTTGTGAAGCGTGCCCCGTGGTTACGTTCGAGCAAGTGCGTCATCTCGTGGACGACTATGTACTCAAGGCAGGCGGGGTGCTTCTTGGCGAGTTCGAGGTTGAACCAAATGTGGCCGGTCTCGCGGTTGCACGAGCCCCACTTGGTTTTCATGCGGCGGATGCTCCACTTGGCGACGGTCCGCTCAATGATCGGCTCCCACTGGACGAGGAGCACGGGGATTCGCTGCCGGAGTTGCTCGCGTTGCCAGTGCTGCAGGACAGCCAGCCGAGCATCTTCATCCGTACCGACATGCACATACAGGAGCAGACGTTCACCGTCGACCTCGACATGGGCGCGACCGGGGCGTTCGACCACCTTGAGACGGTGCCGGATTCCCCAGACGTAGTGCGACTCACCGGTCACCATTTCGCGCTTGGTCTGGCGATCGGACGATCGGAGCTGCTGACGCTGCTTCTTGATCCACGGCAATCGCTGGATCACCGCTAGCCGCACACGGTCGTCGTCTAGACGTAGCGGCGCTGCTACCCGGACTCGGCCCAGTGGCGGGTAAACCCCGATATGTAGATTCTTGATGTCCTTGTAGACGACGTCGATGCCGATGCCACGCACGGTCAGGTAGGCGCTAGTGGTACTCATGGCGCGCCTTCACCAGTTCGAAGAGCTCTTCGAGTTGGTCAAAGTCGGCAGGAAGTGCCTGGGCCAGTGCCCGCTTGACCTTCTTCTCCTTGATCGGGTTGCCGACCCACGAATCAGGCTTGGTGTGCCGGATCGTTGAGTCGATCTCGATCGCCAGTTCGGACGATGGAAAGAAAAAGTCGATCAGAGCCCGCCGGGCGCCGTTATTGGCCCACTCCGGGTATGCGGTGTCGGACTCCCCGGTGCCGAGCCTGGCGGCCTGTTCGAGGAGTTTGGCCAGGTAATCCTTGTAGTTCAGCGCTCCTTGACGGCGCTTTTCGAGGATGGCGTCGAGCAGCTGCGACATTTTGTCGTAGTACTTCGGGTTCATCGCATGCTCGTCGATGATCACTTTGCGCATGTTGTTGGTGATCGTTTCGGCGACTGCCTCGGGGTTCTTCTTGATGCCCTTGGGCAGCTTGTCGATGGCGCTTGCACCAATCTGGACGATGAGCTGGATCAGCCCGGTGTCCTTGAAGTCGGAGACAACCTCCGACGGTGTAGCGCTGATGTAGGTGTCGAGCAGGTGGCGCATGCCGGCCTCGTACTGCTTGAAGTCGACGTTCTCGCCGGCGCCGAGTTTCACCTCGTCGCGCACGTCGGCGTAGTGAGCGATCTCTGCCTTGATCGCTGCAGCTTCCGCGTCGCTGTAACCGGCGGCGTCCATCTCGTTGGCGAGGTTGCTGTAGGCGCGTGTGACTGCGGCGACAGCCTTGTAGAGCTCGACCCGCTTGGGTTCGTTGGTGTTGAGCTGCTCGGTATTGCCCGCCTCGGCAGCGCAGAAGTACTGCTGGTACTGAAGCGTGTTCTTCGGTGGCTCGACCGGCTCGCAGAGCGCCCGGATGGTCTCCAGGGCTTCGTCGAGGTCTTCGCGTGCCTTGTCGATGCGGTTGGAGAGCAGTCCCTCGATGTCCGTTTTCTCGTAGCCGTCCAGCGCATCGCCGGTGTAGTCGGTGATGGCCGTTTCCAGAGAGTTGAACAGGTCGCGGTAGTCAACGATGTAGCCGTAGTTCTTATCCTCGCCATCGAGGCGGTTGACCCGGCAGATCGCCTGAAACAGGCCGTGGTCCTGCATCTTCTTGTCGATGTACAGATAGGTCGCGCTCGGCGCATCGAAGCCGGTCAGCAGCTTGTCGACCACGATGAGCAGGCGCATCTGACCCGGATGCTTGACGAAGCGTTCCTTGACCTCCTTCTCGAACTGCTCGACCTTTTTCATCGCCTGGTCGGCTGGTTCGTTGAAGTGGTCGGCCAGCATCTGCCGGTAAATGTTGTACTGGCGCAGCTTCTCGGTCATGCCATGACCGGAGTCTTCCTTGGCGATGTCACTGGCTTGCGGTACGTAGGAGGTGACGATGGCGCACCTGCCCCTGAAGCCCGCCTGGACGAACAGTTCGTAGAACTTGCATGCCTGGTAGATGCTCGAACCAACCAGCATGGCATTGCCACGGCCGTCGGACAGACGAGGCTTGGTCTCCATGTCCAACAGGATGTCGTTGACGATCTGCTTGGCCCGAGGCTCGGAGCTGACGACCTTCTGCATCGTGCCCCAGCGCTTCTTCAGCGTCGCGCGAGACAGGTCGGTCATGCCTTTAGTCTTGGCATCGAACCACTTGTCGACCTTCTCCGATGAGGTCAGGTTCTGGTCAATATGGCGGGGTTCGTAGCGCAGGTCGACAACGACGCCGTCCTCGACGGCCTCATCGAACTTGTAGGTGTGGATGAAGCTGCCGAACTTTTCGATACTGGTGGCCTTGTCCGCCTTGAGCAGTGGGGTGCCGGTGAAGCCGATGAACATCGCCCCGGGCATGAGTTGCTTCATCGCCGTGTGCATCTTGCCGGACTGAGTCCGGTGCGCCTCATCGACGAACACGAAGATGTTGCCCTTCGCGCTGAAGTCCTTAGGGACTGTCGTGTTCAGCTCCTTGAGGAACTCGTCCCCGGCCTCATCGCGGGCGGCCTCGTCATCGGAGCCGCGGAATTTGTGGACCAGCGAGCAGATCAGCCACTCGCCGGACGTGTTGAGGGTAGCGAGCATGTCGGCACCGCTGTTCGTGCGATAGATTGACTCGTTGACTCCGTTGAAGACCTTCTCGATCTGCTCGTCGAGCTCGGTACGGTCGGTGATGAGCAATACCCGCGCCTGCTTCTGGTGCTCACGAATCCACTTGGCCAGCCACACCATTATCAGGGACTTGCCCGAACCTTGGGTGTGCCAGATGATGCCGCCCTCACGCTGGGCGATCCGCGCCTGCGCAGCCTTCACGCCGAAGTACTGGTTGTGGCGGCAGGGCTTCTTGATCCCGGAGTCGAACACCATGAAGTCGTGGATCAGCTCAAGCAGTCGTTCCTTGGAACACATCTGCACCAGCGCCCGGTCGAGCGGGTCGGCGCTGTCGGACGGTTCGCGCCACGACAGCCAGTACTTCTCCGCGGTATCGATGACGCCGTAGCGCAGCCCCTCGACATCGTTGCCGGCCATGACCAGCTGGACTGTCGTGAAGAACGGCCTGATGAACTCCGGCTTCTGGTTGCCGATAGTCTGCCGGATGCCTTCCGAGACAGCGACCTTCGAGCGCTTGAGTTCCAGCGTGACTACAGCGATACCGTTGACGTACAGCACCACGTCCGGCCGCTTGGAGTGCCGGCCCAGAACCGTGACTTCCTCCGCCAGCGCGAACTGGTTGGCCTCCGGGTGCGCCCAGTCGATGAGCCAGACCGTCTCGGTCTGCTCGCCGACGCCAGGCTTGACCTTCACGCCGTAACGCAGCAGGCCATAGACGTCCCGGTTCGCCTCATACAGGTCACGGCCACCGCCAAGGGAGGCGTCGCTACGCAGCTTGTCGATGGCCTTGTTGATCAGGGCGTCGTCGTAGCCACGGGCCCGGAGGTTTTGCGCCAGCAACTCCACCTCAACACTGGAGTTGCTCTCACGGTATTCCCAGTTGCCCAGGTACTTGTACCCAAGCGAGTCCCGGAACAGGTCAACGACACGGTCCTGAGCCTTGCGCTCGATCTGACCGACGTTACTCATGCTGCGCCCTCCTCGACTGGGAGGCGGGTACGTCCGGTCAGGAGCTCCTGCATCATGCCCCGCTTGACGACCTTGGTTTTGGTGAGCCGTCCAAGTAGGACCGCAATCTCGACTTCCGCATCATCAATAACCTGGCGAATGGCTCGTTGCTCCTGCAACGAAGGAAGCGATACGGGCACGCCTTCGACACGGCTGGAGCTGAGGCTGGGCACACCTGACGCTTCGTTCATGGAGCGCCAATCGATGGTGGTAAACACGTAGTAGAGGAACTTGGGATCAGCTACGGCGGAGATCTCGGTGTAGAACAGCGTGTCGACTGTCCAGAAGGGAGTGGCCTGATACTGCGGCCGATCAATCGTCCCCTTGCGTCCGATCAGAACGGAAGGCTTGGAGTAGAGCGCTGTATTCGTGCGGCCGATCTCACCGCCTGTAGCAAGGATCGGATACCTGCCACTGAGGGACTCGATGGCTTTCTGGCTCTTGCCATGCTTGACCGTGAGTACGTCCCCCAGCTGCGCTTCACTCCATTGATCGGCAAAGCCTGGAAGCCGGATCCTGCCGGTGAGGAGCTGCTGCATCATGCCCTGCTTGATCTCCTGCTTCTTGGTGATCAAACGCACAAGGGCTGCGATAAGTTCATCGGCATCAGTCGCAGCCAGAGCGATTACATTCTGCGTCTGGATGTCAGGCAGTTGGATCAACATTTGGGCATACTCGCGACTATTGATCCCAGGCTGCCCGCTCCGAACCGAAGTTCGCGCAACCCAGTCCCAGTAACTCTGCGTCTGGGCAACGAGTGAGAGATACTTCGGATTCAGTAGATGAGTGTCCGGCGCAATGTTTATAAGAAAACCTGCGTAAACGAGTTTGCCGTCGCGTGGGTCGTAAAGATAGGACTTGCCCACGCTGGCCCCTGTGCGCGCAAAGACCAGCTCGCCTATCGCCAATACGTAACTTCCGGCACTTGGATGGCGGACGCTCACCTTTGGGTGGGGCGTAAACCGACCATCCTGGTCGATATCAGTGATACGGATATAGTCGTAATCCACGATAGAAAATTCAACTGCCGCTGCATTGATCCCGTATCTCGGAGCCCGGCGCAGGAGACCGCTCAATGGGACCACGGGCCAGTTGGGCTGAGCATCGGACATAACAGCGCTCATTTGACCCCCATGTATGCCAGGTGGGCAGCGACCCGGCTGTCGAGCTGCGTGATCTCGGCATCAATGTCCGCGAGCGTGTCCGCGTACCGCTTACCGAGCTCCTGGATACGACCGACCAACGCGAGCGTTAGCGAGTTGACCTCGCCGGCGATCCGAGTCGCGATGGTGGCGTACCATTTGTCGTCGAGCACGAGTTGCTTGATGTCAGGCTGGGTCAGCTCTCCGTACTTCTTGAGCGTCGCGAGATCGAGGGCGGCCTGTGCATTCTTGGCGGCCTTCTTCGCGGTTGCCTCGTCGGTGTAGAGCTTGATGAGGTGCTGGAGCGCCTTGATCTCGTCTGGGTCGGGAGCCTCGCGCTTAGCATCCTTTAGGCGGGCAGTCACAAGAGCCTTGGTGATCTTGCCGTCGTCCATAGCCTCGGCGAGCAGGCCGTCCTCGACGGCGTGTTCTTCGGTGTACTCCTCTATGGCACGGGTGGCTTCGTCGACGGCGACGTTCAGCTCGGCGACTTTGGCTTGTTCGTCGGCGAGGTAGCGGGCAACGATGAGGGCCGGCGGGATGAGGTCGGTCTTGTACTTGGTGACGCCCCGACTCGAGCGGACAACAAGGTCAGGTGTCTCGGTGAGCTTGCGGTCTTTGTCCTCGATGGTCTTACGAGGTTGGGCGGCACCCATCCAGCCCTCGTTCATGACCAGGAACACGTCGTCGTGCATGACGCTGTGCCAGTAGGTCATGAGCTGTTCGTAGACGTCGTACTCGTCGAGCAGGGGCGCGTCCTTGAAACGGGCCAGTAGGTCGTCCCCGATCCGGCTGATCAGCTCCTGTGGACGGGTCTGTGCGTCGAGGCGCTGCAGGATTGGTCGGTGGGTAGTGAACCAGTTGTCGACCTTGCTGCGGATCTCGCTGGCGAACTTGGCGAATTCGTCCGAATCGAGCACAGTCTGTTGGACGTCGCTCACGTCAACAGCGAGGTCGCTGTAGCCGGGGCGGTTGGGGTTGAACAGGGTGGCGCGGAGGCTCGGGAAGGCGTCCCAATAGCCGCTCAGCGCGTCGAGGTCACGGTCCGGGATGCCGCCGTGTAGGTGGGCGTGCAGGTCCTGGATGTCCTCGGGCTCGGCGGAGTCGATGTAGCGCGGGATGTTGAGGTTGTAGTCATTCTTCGGGTCCGCGATCTCGGTGAGCAGCACCATGCGCGAGTAGCGCTCGATCTCGGTCTGCTTGTTGAAGACGTCCACGATCTTGTGGATGTCTTGGGAGCGGAGCCGGTTCTTCGGTCCGTCCTTGATGAAGCCTTTGGAGGCGTCGATCATGAAGACGCCGGTGCGGGCGTGGGCGTTCTCCTTGTCGAGGATGAGGATGCAGGCAGGGATGCCGGTGCCGTAGAAGAGGTTGGCCGGCAGCCCGATGATGCCCTTGATGTAGCCACGCCGCAGCAGCTGCTTGCGGATGGTGGCTTCAGCGTTGCCGCGGAAGAGCACGCCGTGCGGAAGGATGACGGCTGCCTTGCCGGTGCTCGTGAGCGACTTCAGGATGTGGAGCAGGAAGGCGTAGTCGCCGTTCTTCGCCGGCGGCCTGCCGAACTCGAAGCGGCCGTAGTCCAGCTCCAGGCCGTTGCTCCACGACTTGACAGAGAACGGCGGGTTGGCCACGGCGAAGTCGAAGGTACGCAGCTCACTGCCCCTGGTGAACTGCGGGTTGGTGATCGTGTCACCCCTCTGGATGTCCGCGACCTCGTTGCCGTGCAGGATCATGTTCATTCTGGACAGCGCCCAGGTGGCGTTGTCCTTCTCCTGGCCGTAGATCGTGACCCCGCGCGGTGCCTCGTCGGCCACCTTGAGCAACAGCGAACCAGACCCGCAGGTGGGGTCATAGACGGTGTCGTCCTGGCGGGTGCGCGGGCCTATACCCACCACCTTGGCCAGGATCCGGGACACCTCGGCAGGGGTGTAGAACTGGCCCTTCGACTTGCCTGACTCGGTGGCGAAGTGCCGCATCAGGTACTCGTAGGCATCGCCGAGCAGGTCGTCGCCCTCGGCGCGGGAGCCGCGGAAGTCCAGGTCGGTGAAGATCGTCACCAGCTTGGAGAGGCGATCCTGCATCTCCTTGCCCTTGCCGAGCTTCTCCTCGTCGTTGAAGTCGGCCAGATCGATGACCTTCTCCAGCCCGTTGACCTCGGCGAGCCTGCCGATAATCTTGTTGATCTTGTCGCCGATCTCCTTATCGCCTTTGAGTGCGACCATGTCGTCGAACGATCCGCCGGCCGGGACGTCGATCAGGCTGTTCGGATCGGACTTCGCTTTGTCCGTCACGTACTTCACGAACAGCATCGTCAGGATGTAGTCCTTGTACTGCGAGGCATCCATGCCGCCGCGCAGCTCGTCACAGCTGCGCCACAGCGAGCTGTACAGATCCGACTTCTTGATAGCCACTATCACCCCACCCCCTTCATCACAAAAAGTGACAAAGAGTGAGGCAAGTTGCTGCCTCGATCGGGCTGCAGGGTGAGCAGCGAACCCATAGAGTGACCATCCTTCGCACGTCGGGCGCCGTGGCAGGCTGACGGCGCGCCACCACGTGCACCGAGAGCCACTTTAGGGCTCATCGTCAACGTTGCTCGCCTGGGCGCGCCGCCAGGTTGGCGACCAGGTTGGCTCCTCGATGACGGTGGCCCTGGTGCTG